>NZ_WWGH01000003.1 GCF_009865135.1 Streptomyces sp. SID8374
CCCCCCCCCCCCCCCCCCCCCCCCCCCCCCCCCCCCCCCCCCCCCCCCCCCCCCCCCCCCCCCCCCCCCCCCCCCCCCCCCCCCCCCCCCCCCCCCCCCCCCCCCCCCCCCCCCCCCCCCCCCCCCCCCCCCCCCCCCCCCCCCCCCCCCCCCCCCCCCCCCCCCCCCCCCCCCCCCCCCCCCCCCCCCCCCCCCCCCCCCCCCCCCCCCCCCCCCCCCCCCCCCCCCCCCCCCCCCCCCCCCCCCCCCCCCCCCCCCCCCCCCCCCCCCCCCCCCCCCCCCCCCCCCCCCCCCCCCCCCCCCCCCCCCCCCCCCCCCCCCCCCCCCCCCCCCCCCCCCCCCCCCCCCCCCCCCCCCCCCCCCCCCCCCCCCCCCCCCCCCCCCCCCCCCCCCCCCCCCCCCCCCCCCCCCCCCCCCCCCCCCCCCCCCCCCCCCCCCCCCCCCCCCCCCCCCCCCCCCCCCCCCCCCCCCCCCCCCCCCCCCCCCCCCCCCCCCCCCCCCCCCCCCCCCCCCCCCCCCCCCCCCCCCCCCCCCCCCCCCCCCCCCCCCCCCCCCCCCCCCCCCCCCCCCCCCCCCCCCCCCCCCCCCCCCCCCCCCCCCCCCCCCCCCCCCCCCCCCCCCCCCCCCCCCCCCCCCCCCCCCCCCCCCCCCCCCCCCCCCCCCCCCCCCCCCCCCCCCCCCCGCCCCCCCCCCCCCCCCCCCCCCCCCCCCCCCCCCCCCCCCCCCCCCCCCCCCCCCCCCCCCCCCCCCCCCCCCCCCCCCCCCCCCCCCCCCCCCCCCCCCCCCCCCCCCCCCC
>NZ_WWGH01000004.1 GCF_009865135.1 Streptomyces sp. SID8374
GGCCCCGCCGGTGCAGGTGCACGCCAACGGCGATCGGGTCGACCGGCTGCCCGCCGCGTGCACCGCGAGGCGAGGTGTAGACGATGGCGAGCGGGCCGGGTAGGTCCTCCGGCACAGGGCGGCCGCCGCCTCGGGAATCGAACCGGGTTCGGCGAGCATCCGGCCCACCAGAGCGCGCTGAGTGGCATCGCTGCCTCTGGAGCGGCGGAAACGACGGCGGGTGTGGTCATGGTCCTGCTCTCTGCGGACATGTGGTGGTCACGGCGGGCTGACGCCCGCCGTGACCACCGAGCGTAGCGGCGGCCGGTAACTACTGGGGCCCTTTGTGCCCGTCGGCGGTACGTCAGAGCTTGGCTTGCTGATCACAGCTTGACGTGCGTGGCATCCAGGCTGTCGTCGATCCGGGTACGTGACGCCGGTCGTCTGGCCGGCTCGGCGTCCGGGTCGATCAGGTTCACGAACTCGACCAGCTTGTTG
The DNA here is from genome assembly GCF_009865135.1 of Streptomyces sp. SID8374. Classification (NCBI taxonomy): domain Bacteria; kingdom Bacillati; phylum Actinomycetota; class Actinomycetes; order Kitasatosporales; family Streptomycetaceae; genus Streptomyces; species Streptomyces sp. SID8374. The sequence goes on from NZ_WWGH01000004.1 coordinate 478, forward strand.
TAGAGCCGGCTGCACCGGGCGGAGGCCGCGACGTCCTCCTCCTTCGCTCCCTCATGCAGCGAGCTCAGAAGCTGAGTCAGGTTGTGGCCGGAGAGAAGTACCTGCTGCATCCCGGTCCTGGCCGTGCCGCTGGGGAGCTTCTTGATCCGTCCCTTCCGGCAGGTTCGGGTCAACGGTGAAGTTCGTCTGTTCGGCCCATGTCGGCGCCCAGGAGGCGGTGAGGGGAGGTTTGACGCTTTGGGTCCACTCGGGCTTCCCACTGGCCGAAGGCGCGGGTGGCCATGAAGGTCCAGGTGTCCTCATGGCAGACCAGGGTCAGATAGGAGACGCTGGCGGCCGCCTTCACGTTCGCGTTGTGCACGGCCAGGTCGACGGCGTTCTCCGCGACCGCTTTCTGCCGGGCGGCCCGGTCCTCCTCACGCCACCGCTTCTCCTGCTCCCACTGCTCCAGCTCGATCCGCCGCCGGGCGGCCTGGTTGGCCCGGTACTCCTCGCGCCACGTCTTGAGCATGCTCCCGCTCCCTGGGTTGTTGCTGAAAGTGATCCAAGTGTGTCGCTCCGTATCGGGTGCCGGAAGTCCGCTTTCGGTTCCTCGTGGCTCAACATGCACATCTGGTGGGCAAGGCCGTCAGGGCTCACGGGCCGCAATGCCCCCGACAGGTCCCGCGAAGCGCGGAGGCCGCTTCGGCAGGACCGGCCCCTTTGGTCAAAAAATCGAACATGCGATCTAATCGCATGCATGGACGCCACTTCCTTCCCGCGCGACCTCATGGAGGACCAGACCGCCTGGTACGTCACGTACAGCCAGCTCGCCACCGCGTCGGCGAATCAGAGCCCGACTGCGGGACGGTCTCGCCTGCAGGAGTTGTCGCGCCGTATCGCTGCCCACCTGTACTGGGGGACCCCGGCGGGAACGCCCCGGGCTCGGATGGAACTCAAGGAAGCGGCCCGAGCGGCCGCGCAGCGACACGCGGCGCCCGCGATCCGGCGCACCGTTGCGTAGTCGCGGTGGAGGCCGGAGCGCGGCCCCCGTTGCGGGCCAGGCTCGACGCCCTCCATGCCGACGGCTGGTCAGCCCTGGTTGGGGCTGTTAGACCCAACGGGCCCAATCAGAGGTCCGTGCGTTTCAGCACAGGATGTGCCGCCGGGCCCTCGCCAGCAGCGGGTCCAGCGGACGGCGGCACACCTCGCATCGCAGACCCCCCGCTGGCACCGGCGGCAGAGGCGCAGGAGCCGGCGCCCTGGCCGCTCGTTCCTGAGACTCGCGGACCGCCCGCAGGTACCGGGCCTCACTGTCCTTCCACCGCTTCGCCTCCTCCCGTGTCTCCCGCTGGGAGTCGAGCAACCGCCTCCGCAGGTCCTCCGGCAGCACCGCACCGCCCGGCCCCAGCCCCAGCGTGCCGAGCGGCATCGTCACCCGCTCCAGCTCATCCAGGGCGCACGGCGGGTGGTGCAGCCCGAACACCGCCAGGTCCGGCGCCTGCCACCACTGGTGCACACGCGCGTGCGGCCGCCCCAGCGACGTCGCCGCCTCCCGCTTCGAGACGGAGTAGAACCACACCGGCAGGCCCTCGTCGAGCACGATGTGCGGGAAGTGCACCCGCGGCCGCCAGAACCAGACGTCGACGATGCCCTGGCGCGCGTAGTCCCGGTGACGGGCCCGCCACCCCTCGTCCGTCATGAGCTTGCGCTGCGCCTCCAGCGCGATCTTCGTGCCGTCCCGCAGCAGCACCTCGACGTCGGCTCGCCGGTCGCGGTCCTCCGTCCACTGCTCCAGCCTCACCCGGTCCACCCCGGGCCGGGACCAGGCCCAGGCCGCCAGGAGGTGCTTGGTCGTGATGTGCCAGACCGTCTCCGGTCCGTGGCCACCGGTCGGCGCCTGCCCGGGCGGGTGCGCGAAGTGCCGGCGGACCTTCCCGCCCAACCGCCCCCGCGTCACCAGCGGCACCCGGGTACCCGCCGGGGCCTCGAACCCGTGGAAGCAGTAGAAGCACACCAGCTGACCCGTCCCGCCGTACCCGAGCCGCTTCCAGTGCTCCGGCGCCCGCTCCGAGACATGTACCTCCCGACGCGTCTCCAGGTCGAACCCCACCACCAGTAAGTCGTCCTGCACGCTGCGCCCCTCCCCCTCGCTCTCCCCCGGTTGCTGCCGTTTACGGAGGCCGGGGAAACCCGCCGCCCCGCAAGACATGCCAGCCCGGCAGGTGTTCGCCGCCTTGCTGCACCAGCGGGTCCTTCACCAGGTCCTCCATCGGGTGGTGGACGACTGCCGTGGCCGCCGGTGTCCTCTTCGCAGGTCAGGCTCCCTTTCACGTCACCACGAACCGGGTGGCCGTGCGCCAAGTAGAGGGAGAGGGAAGGGCAGTGGAGGCGAAGGTGAAGCCGGGGACGGAGACGTACCGGGAGCGGGCGGAACGTCGGCGACGGGTGCGCGGCACGGGCGAGGCCTGGGGCGACGGGTGGCAGCGCACCGAGGCCAACGAGCAGCTGCTTCGACTGGCCACCCGATACAGCACGCTGACACTTCACCAGGCCGCAGCCGCGTGCTGGGGCGGACGGATCGAGGCCGCCCGGCTGCGGGTCCGGCTCATGGCGGAGGCCGGGCTGCTGCACCGCACCGCGGAAGCCCGGTGGGCGGGCACCGTGGTGTGGACCACCGAGCGCGGCGCGCAGATCGCCGGCACCGGCCTGTCGGCGCCGAACCGTCCGGGAGAGCGGCTGCTGCACCGCCTGGCCCTCGCCGACGTCGGGATCGGCATGGAGGCGACCGGGCGCACGGTCCTCACGGAACGGGAGGTGCGCACGGCCGAAGCTCCTGGCGGAGTTCGGCGTGCTCCATCTGCCTACGGGGGCCTGGCGAGGGAATCTGCTCGCCGTCCCGGCCGGGGCCCGGGCGGTGCGCTGGCCGGACCTGGTGGTGGTGCTGCCCGACGGCCGCCTGGTCGCCGTCGAGGTGGAGCTCACGCCGAAGCCGGCGGCCGCGCTGCGTACGATCCTGCGCGCGTACCGCCAGGCCGGACGCCGGGTCCTCTACCTGGGGACGGAGCCGGTCGTACGCCAGCTCCGGGGGCGGCCCGGCCCGGAAGGCTGGATCAGCGGCGTCGCCGAGGAGATGCTCCTGCTGCCGCGCGGCGGAGCCGCCCCGGCGCCCGGCAGTCCCCTGCAGGTGCGGCCGCTGCCCGTGAAGGATCCGCTGGTCGCCACGCGTCCCGCCACCGCCGCCCGGCGTGACGAGACCGGCGGGCACCGGCCAACCCACGTACCCACGTACGTGGGTACGTACATAAATAAGTACGTACGAGACCGGCTGCCGGGGTGGATATCCGCTGCTCACAGCCGTATCCACCCCGTATCCAGCACCATTGCCGTACGGCGGGAGCGGGTCAACCCTCGCGGTGCGCGGCCTCGCCCAGGGCCTGCAGAATCAGCCGCAGTTCGCTCTCGTCCACGGCCCGGATTACCTCACCGAGCTGCACCGGGCAGCGGGAGACCAAGGATGCGGCGGTCTCCAGTACGGCCATCTCGCTGGGGGTGTGGGGGTGGGGAGAGACGTTCGGCAGGGCAGGGGCGCGGATCTCCATGGGAGACGGCTGTCCGGACCGAAGTCCGGGCGGGCTCTGTCCGCGAATTGCGTACGGCTCCAATGACCGTTCCCCCGGACGATTCATGGCCTGACGCGCATGGCGGTCAGCTCCGGCTTCGGACTCAAAGCCGGTCCGCGAGACGCTCCAGCGGACAGTTCGCCAGGTCGCGGCCGCAGCGCTCGCAGCCCCGGCGTGGCCCGCTCTGCGCAAGCACCTGGTGACGGTGGAACGGGCGGGGCAGGATCCGGTCGATGTTCTGGCTACGGTGGCCGCGCGCCGGGAGTTGGGCTCAGCGGACTCGGTGGCCGAGGTGCTTACATGGCGCCTTGAGGGATGGCAGCGCCACCAGTTGTCGGCGCCGTACTTGCCCGTCGCCGACGACTACGGGAGGCGCCGACCGTACCGGTGCGGTCCGTAAGGCGGCGGCGCCTGGGCCGCGTCGACCGCCGGGCGACGAGCAGCGCATGGGACCGAGGCGGTCCCGATAGCGAGGGGAGCGGGACATGGCAACACCATCACCCGAGGAGCAGGCGGGAGAGGCCTTCACGGCGGCCGCCGCCGAGGCGGTGCAGACATCCGTGATGGCGTTCCGGCTGATGATGGCCATCGCTGATGCGGTGCGTCGCCAGCAGCAGAAGGCGGCGGGCAAGGAGGAGGAGCTGCCGCCGGCGGAGAAGGCGTCGTCCGAGGCCGCCGAGAAGGTGAAGAAGTTCCTGTCGCCGGACATCGGTACGGCGCTGCTGAACGGTGCGGACTGGCCGCAGCTCGCCCAGCAGCTGATGGCGCTGAGCACCGCCGGGGTGGACCTGGAGGCGTTGCTGCCGCGCGTCGCGGAGATCACGGTGACCGTACGGGACGCGGTTGCCGCGAACGCCGCCCAGGTAGCACGCGAGGGCACCGAGAAGTGGGAGAACCTGCTGCGCGAGACGCTGCCTACGGGCCCGGTGCGGGAGGCGATCTTGTCGTCTCCGGCCTGGCCCGGCATGGCGGCGACCATGGCGAAGCTGGATGAGAAGGGTGTCGACGTACGCGGAGTGCTCAGCGCCGCCCACGAGGAAGGGCTCGGCGTCGACCGGGCGGTGGCAAAGGTCCTTGGTACGCCGGAGGCGCCGACGACGAGCCGGGATGCGCTGCTCTCGTACGGTCCGCTGACGGCCGGGCTGGACGTCCCGAAGAACCTCAACCTGGAGAACCGGGGGAAGGCCCTGGTGCAGCTCGGCATCCGGGACGCGAACGTACGCAACGTGCGGCTGGTGCGTGAGGCGATGCCGGGGCGGGAGCGGGAGGCCGACCTCCTGGTGAGCGCCAGGCAGTGGCCGCTGGTGTCCCTGCGGATGGCGGAGATGGAGAAGAGAGGCGAGCCGGTGAAGGACCACCTCGCCCGCCTGATGAAGGACACCTCGTGGGAGACGGGCGCGGGAGCTGTGGGAACCCGTTTGGTGAAGGCCACCGCCGACGCCCTGACCCGTCCGTTGGGAGAGGGCCCGGAGGCGTCACGGGTGAAGATCAGCACATCGGCGGCCAGATCGTCGTCGCCGAGCGTGGGACCTACTAAGGCGCCCACGGCCAAGGGCGCCGCACCGGCGTCGTCGGGGGGCGCCGCGCACCGTGAGACCGGTCCGGCGCCGGCACGAGGCAAGACCCGGTAGCACCGGTTGTGGGCGCCCGTCACAGCGGTCAACTGCTGTGACGGGCTCGCGCGATACTGCGGGCATGACGACGAAGAAGACGCCGATCCTGAGTACCGTCCTGTTAGCGCTGCTGTCTCTGGCGCTCCTTGGCATATTCGTGTTGCTGCTCTGGAGGGGCCCGTGGTGGTTCGACGGAGCCCACCTGCGGACGAAGGATCTGGAGCCTGCCGACGGGGTGGTCATCACGGGCTTCCGGACCGTCCTCGTAGCCGTGGGCGTCGCGGTCACCGCCGCCGTCGGCTTGGTCTACACGCACCGCAGCCACAGGACCGCGCTGGAGCTGCTGGAGCACACCCGTACAAAGGACCGCGAGCAGGCGGACCTGACCCGCGAGGGCCAGATCACCGACCGGTACGTCGAAGCGATCAAGCTTCTGGCGGCGAGCGGACCGGACGGGCTGACAGAGCGCCTCGGTGGCATTTACGCCCTTGAGCGCATCATGAACGACTCGGCGAAGGACCATCCGACGGTGGTCCAGGTCCTCGCCTCCTTCGTACGGCAGCACGTGTCCATCCCGGATAGATGGGAGGCGCGGGATCCCGAAGGAGTGCTGCCGGACGTTACGGACGATGTCCAGGCGGCGGTCACCGCCCTGGGGCGTCGGCCTCCCCGTGAAGAGAAAGACCCGATCAACCTCAACTACACGTCTCTGCGCGCATGCGATCTGTCGAATGGACGGTTTGAACGGGCCCTCTTTCAGAGGGTCGATTTCACCGCTGCAAGCCTGATGGGGGCGGACCTGCGTAGGGCTGATCTTGCTGGCGCGAAGCTCGCCCATGCGTACTTCATGGACACTGATCTTCGAGGTGCACGGCTGGTGGGTTACGAGGACGCCGAGGTAAGGGTGACTGAATTGATGTGGACCATCGTGGACATGAGCACCAAAATGCCCGAAGGGCTCGCGACGGACCCGGCCGTGCAGCGAATGATGCACCCAAGTGGGGCGTCGGAGGAGGGCTAGGGGCGGGTGGCGCCAAGGTAGTCGCGTTCCGGCATGGCAGAGGCCAGGGGGACGAGCTCGACCGTCTTGCCGGTGCGGGGTGCGTGGAGGACTCGGCCTTCTCCTGCGTACAGGCCGACGTGATAGATGAAGCCGCTGCTGTTGGACCAGAAGAGCAGGTCGCCCGGTTTGAGGTCGCTGCGGGAGACGGGGCGGTCGGAGGTGGCGCCGTACTGGGCGGCGGCGGTACGGGGGAGCTTGACGGAGGGCCAGTAGGCGTACTGGGTGAGCGAGGAGCAGTCGAAGCCGGTGGTGGTGGAGGCGGCGCAGCGTCCGTTCTGGTAGCCGTTGAGACCGTCGCAGAATCCGGTGGAGGGTCCGGAGGGGCTGCCGCCGCCGTAGGCGTACGGGGTGCCGAGGCGGGTGGAGGCCTTGCGCAGGGCGTCGGGGCCGGTCCCGGTGCCGGTGAAGGCGACGGGGACCAGGGCCGGGCCCTGGAAGCGGGTCATGGTGGAGAGGATCAGACGTACGTAGTTGTACGTCTCGCCGTTCGCGAAGCTCTCCGGGGGGACGCCGCGGTACTGCTGGACGCGGCCCCATCCGGCGTTGTAGCCGGCGAGCGCGAGCGCGCGGGGACCGCCGGGGTAGCCGGAGGTGGCGGCCTGGCGGAGCAGGGAACACATCATGCGGCCCTGCGCCATGACGGCGTCGCCGATGTCCCACGGGGAGTTGCGGCCGTTGCCGTCGGCGTCGCGGCCCCAGGTCGCCCAGGTGCCGGGCATGAACTGTGCGGGTCCTTGCGCGCCGACGCTGCTGGTGGCCTCGGCGATCGAGGTCTTGAACTTGGACTCCTGGTAGAGCTGCGCGGCGAGCAGGGCCGGAGTCATCGCGGGTTCTTTGCAGTCGGCATCCGCCTTCAGAATCCACTCGCGGAACTCTGCGGGGACACCCTGCAATCCGCTGCCGCCGTTGGTCGCGTCCATGGTCGAGGATTCGTCGTCGATGACGAGGACCGCGATGCCGATGACGATCAGCAGGATGAGGCCTATGGCGCCTGCGACGGCTCCGATGATCACCTTCACGTGCTATCCCCCCGTGTTTTTCTGTTCTGCCCCGCGCCGGTTGTGTGACTTTCTGGCGTACTAGATCACGGTCTGGTCAGGGTGTGCGCCCCTATTGCGTACCGGCCCGGGCCGTAGCTCGGGACGGGGTTGACGTAGAGTCGGCTTTCGGTCTCGCGGGGAGCGGCTTCGCTCGGCGAAACGCCGAACCGGCGGCTCTGTGCAGTGGTTCGCGGGGACCGTTGGCGACTCGGGGGTGTGGCTGATGAGGACAGATGCTGACGCGGTGGAGAGCGCCGCCCGCACTGGTGGAGATCCGGCCAATGTCTTGAAATGCCTCCTGCTTCGCTGGTGCGCCCCGCCGATTTCCGTATTGCTGTAGGGCTGCATCTGCGGCCTGACCTCCCGTCACCTCGGAAACGCCTCGGGCGGTGTCGGAGGTTCACGCTAACCTCAGTCGTCCCACGATCCCAATATCGTGGCTAAGGGGAATATCTCAGGGGGAGTTGCGGCATGACCACCCAGCCGGTGGCATCAACGCCGGTCAGTGCGGAGCACGTTGTACTCCGGTATGCGCTGATGCCGGTAGACGGTAATGGCATTGCAGTAGCGACGGTCGCTCGGATGCTCGATGACGGTGCCGACGGTGCCCGTGCCCGGATTCTCGCGCCGGGCGAACAGGTCCCGTACGGGGTCGCCCCGGTGCTGGTCGCGGACACGACCCTGTACGCGGCGGTCCGGGTGCAGGAGACCCTGTTGCGGTGGGGTCCGCTGCCCCGGCCGTGGCTCGTCCTGGTGGCTGATGCCCCGCCGCGCGCCGTGCAGGACGCCCGCTACGTCCTCCGCGCGCTGGAAAGCCGCCTGGCCGGAGTGGCGAGGGTGCCGTATCTGCCGGTCCTGCGGGCGGTTAAGGGGGCTGAAGAGGCCCTGGAATACAAGGACGTCCAGGTCGCAGCGCAGAAGCTGCGGCGCACGATGGAGGGGAAGTGACCATGGCGCTGGAGCGACTTGGTGCGGAGATGTACCTGGCTGCTGACCTGATCCCGGGAGCCAAGCCCACGCCGATCCCCGGAATGGGCGGCACGGTCTCCGAGGTCTTCGGATACGGCCTGTGGCTGCTGATCCTGGCCGGAGTGGGCGGGGTCGGCTTCGGGGTCTACAAGCTGGCGGTGGCGGACAAGTCGCGCAACGGAGGCGGCTCCGAGCCCTTCAAATGGATGGGCGGAGGGGTCGCCGCGATCCTGCTGTCCACCTCTCTGATCGCCATCCTCAACAGCATCGCCGCCTGAGGGGGCAGCCATGGGACGCACCAGGAGCACGTGGAACAGCAAGGGGATCTGGTTCGCCGGCGCCGCCCTGGCGGCTGTACTCGCACTGTCGGGGTACGCCCTGTTCAGCGGGGACGGTGACGGCGGGGACACGGCGGGCAAGGCCGGGGCCAGCTCGTCGGCGAGCGCGGATCCGGGGCCCTCGGAGTCGTACGCGGCTCCGGAGGACTGGACCGAGCCGGAGCGGTGGGTGGCGCTTCCGCGGGGGAAGCGCACCGACGAGCGCGGCAGTGAGGTCGCCTTCCCGCACACCACCGAGGGTGCGGTCGCGATGGCGGCGGCCGCCAACACCACCACGGTGGAGGGCGAGAGGACCAACGTGGATGAGCAGCTGCGGCTGTACCACGGCTACATCGGGCAGGCGGAACAGTCCGCGGACGCGGCCGAGCGGGTCGAGCTGGCGGCGATCGACAGCGACAAGGCGATCGCCCGGAGCATGGGTGTGACGCCGGGGCAGCCGCTGCCGGCGGGGGCGTACGTACGGAGTACCGTGGTCGGCTTCAAGGTCGTCAAGGAGTCGGCGGACGAGGTCGGGGTGTTCCTGTTGTCCCGGGTGGTCCAGAAGGGCGGGGAGACGGCCGAGGAGAAGGCATCCTTCTCCCGCACCCTGATCGGTGCGCAGTGGCAGGGAACGGACTGGAAGCTGTCGGTGCCCGCCACCCGGCGTGCGCAGGAAGCTGCCCAGGGCCAGCCGGAGCCGACGATGGCGGCGCCGGGCGACGCCGGGTTCAACGGCGCCGGGTGGACGGCGATCCGGGAAGCGTCGTGAGGCTGAGGCGCCGTCTGGCTTCGCTGCTGCTCGTCTTGGTGGCCGTGCTGGGGCTGTCGGTGTCCGCCGCGCAGCCCGCGGCAGCCGACGGGATCGTGGACGGCGGGATCGAGGCGACCTGCCGGATCGGCGCCGGGCCGCTGCTGGGAGCGATAGACGCCGGCGCCGAGCTGATCGGCGGTACGTCGCTGTGCGACAAGATCGGTGACGCGGGCGCGACGAAGGTCAACGAGGCGTGGAAGGCCGTCAAGGACTCCGTCCTCGGAGACGTCATCAAGAGCGCCGAGGACGTCACGAAATGGGTCCTGAAGAAGACCCTCACCGTCTCTCTGCTGGGCCCTTCCGTCGACCTGAAGGGCACCGGGCTGTGGGGCGGTGATGCCACTTTGGCGGGGATGATGACCTGGCTCGGGCTGGTGGTCGCCGCGTTCGGGGTGATGTGGCAGCTGGGGAAAATGGCCGTGACCGGGCAGGCCAAGCACGCCGGCAGGGCGATGACCGGCTGGATCGAGAACATCTTCCTGTCCACCGTCGGCGTGAGTATGTTCGCCCTGCTCCTGGTCCTCGGTGACAAGCTGAGCACCGGGGTCGTCAACGCGACGTTCGACAACGACGCCAAGGCCTTCGACCGCATCATCGGTGTCCTGCTGCCCACCGGGGTCGCCAACCCCATCACGCTGGGGACCGTGGTTCTGGTGCTGCTGATCATCGGCGGCATTCAGCTCATCATGATTTTTCTGCGGCAGAGCGCGATCCCGATCATCTGCCTGCTGCTGCCCGTGGCCGGCGGCGGCCGCGCGGGCGGGGACACCACGCGCAAGTGGGCTCCGTCCCTGATCACCACCGGTCTCGTCATCATCGCCTACAAGCCGACGGTGGCGATCATCATCTGTATCGGGTTCGCGGAGTTCGGGGAGTCGCAGACGCTGGCGGAGTGGCTGCGCGGATGCGCCACCCTTCTCCTCGCCGTGCTGGCCCCCGGCCCGCTCACCAAGATCTTCGCTCCGTTCGGAGCGGCGGCCGGAGCCGGGATGAGCGCAGGCGGAGCGACCGGTGCCCTGGCGGGCGCCGCGGGTTACTTCGCCAGCAAGACCGGTGGTGACGACGCCGGCAGCAGCAGCGGTGGCGGTGGTGGGGGCGGTGAAGGGCCGACCGACGCGGTGTCGCACGCCCAGATGGTCAGCCAGACCATGGGCAGCCAGAGCGGTGGCGGCGACAGCGGCGACGACGGCGGCCAAGGGAGCGACGCGCAGGCCCAGGCATCCCGCAACGAGGCAGGGGCGAACGTCCCGGCCCAGGCTGGACCTGGTGGGCCCGGCGTACCCGGTGCCGAAGGCGCCGTGGGCGGCCTCACCGAAGGGACGGCCGGAACGACCGGTACGAGCGGTGCGGCGGCCGGAGCCGGGGGTGCGGCAGCTGTGGCTCTGCCGGTCGCGGCGACCATCCAGGTCCTGGACGGCGTCAACGACGCGGTGCAGGGCGCGAGCGGTGCAGTAGGAGGAGGAGAGCCGAGTTGAGTTCACATGAGGTTCCCCAGGCCTTGATGGTCGACGGGTTCCGGGCCCGGCGCTCCTTCGGTTTCGGCGGCCTCTCGAAGGCCGGGACGATGGTTGCCGCCGGGGTGCTCACCGCCGACGGCCTGCTGGCCACGCAGCAGCCGCTGTCTCTGCTGGTCACCTTGCCGGTGACCCTCGCGGTGTTTACCCTGGCGGCCGCCACCCGGCATGGCATGTCCGCGGCGTCGTATCTGTGGGCGAAGGTGGCCTGGAGTCGGGCCGCTCGGTTCGACGCCACGTCCTACCGGCGGCTGTTCCTGCCCCACCCCTACGCCCTGGACCTGCCCGGTGTCGGTGCCAGCTCGACCTTGATCAAGGCGACCGATCCGACGACCGGGCGGCCTGTGGGGATCGTCCACGATCGGGCGACGGGGCGCATGACGCTCACGACGCTGCTGGCTCCCGGCGGCAGTCTGATGGCGCCGACCGGAGCGGTGCAGAGCAGTCTGCGCAGCTGGTCCTCGGTCCTGGCCGCGATGAGCACGGACGAGCAGATCAAGGGCGCGAGCGTCACCATCCAGATCACCCCCGGAGCCGGAGAGGCGCTCGGTGATGATGTGAAGGCTCGTCAGGATCCGAATGCTCCGCAGCTGGCCAAGCGGTTGATCAACGACCTGGTCCGTACGACGCCGCACGCGACCGCGAGCGTGGCTCCCTGGATGAGCGTCACGGTCGACCCGAACGCGACCGCGACTCCGCCGGCGGATCTGGCGGAGCAGGTCGCGGAGGCGCTGCGGGTGATCGACGGGCTCGACCTGTCCGGCACCGGAACCGACATCCTGCGCCGGGCCACCGATGTCGACCTGCGGCGCATCGTCCGCAGCGCGTACGACCCCGAGGTATTCAACGCCCGCGACGCCGACTTCGCGGACCTGTCGTGGGCCGAGTGCGGGCCGCAAGCCGCCGACGACGGGTGGGAGGAGTACAGCCACGACGGCGGGATCTCGGTCAGCTGGGTGCTGCGGGAGATGCCCCGGCGGCCCATCCCCTACAGCGTGCTGCTGCCGCTGCTGGCGCCCGGCCGCTACCAGCGGCGCATCACCATCCTCTACCGCGTGCTCGATCCGATGGAGGGTGAGGCGGTGCTGGAGCGGGAGATCAGCCACGCCCACCAGCGGGCCCAGGCGACCGCCGAGGTCAAGGGTCGGGCGAAGTACAGCCAGCGGGCGGACGCCCAGCGCGCGGAGAAGGCGGCCGCGCAGGTCGCCGGCGGGGCGCAGGTCGTGGACTGGACGCTGATGGTGACCACGACCGCCCGCAGCACGGCCGAGCTGCCCACAGCACGGCAGGAACTGGCCCGCGCGGTCAAGGCCACGCGCGGGATCCGGATGCGTAAGGCGTACGGGGCAGGTGCTGCGGTCTTCGCCGCCCAGCTGCCGATCGGCTACAACCCGCTGGTGAAGGACTGAGCCATGGCACGCAAGACCAAGCAGGCCCCGGTGACCAGTCCCAAACGGATGGTCCAGGCCGCCGAGCAGCAGGCTGGCCGCGAGGAGCGGCGGGCCGAGCAGAAGGCGAAGAACCGGTTCGCGCCACGGCTGGGGTGGGGCGGCCGTTTCAGCGGCAGGGCTCCGGTCGAGGACACCGGCACCATCTACACCGGCCCCACCTCGCAGGCCGGCGGCATCTACCCCTTCCTCCTCGGCAGCGGGCTGCCGCCGCGCGGCGTGCCGGTGGGCCGGGACGTGCTGACCGGCGAGCTGGTGTGCGTGGATCCCGCCGGGTGGACGGGAAAGCTCACCACGAACCCCGGTGTGTGGGTGATGTCGCAGCCCGGCGCGGGCAAGAGCGCGCTGGTGAAGCGGATCTGCCTGGTCTACTCCGCGTACGGGCACCTGATGTGCGTCCCCGGCGACGTGAAGGGCGAGTACAGCGCGATCGTGCAGGAGCTGGGCGGGTCCGTCGTACGGATCGGCGACGGCATCGGCCGTCTCAACCCGCTGGACTCCGGCCCGCTCAAGGGCCGCCTGCACACACTGGCGGTCGAGAAGCGGGAAGCCCTGCTCGACGTCCTCAACGGGCGGCGCCTGGAAACGCTGCTGGCGCTGCTGTCCACGAAGCACGGGCTCGGCCGGGCGCCGGACGAGATCGAGCGCAGCGCGCTGGATACCGCCGTGCAGATCGCGTCCGCCGGACAGACGCCGGGCAGCGATCCGGTCGTCTCCGACGTGGTGAAGGTGCTGCGCCTGGCCCCGCAGGACTTGCGGACCAAGCTGGCGGCCGAGGGCGACCGTTACCAGGATCTCACCCGCAGCGTGATCGCCGGGCTCGACAACCTCGTCGGCGGACCTCTTAGGGGTTTGTTCGACGGGCCGACCACGACTCCGCTCGACATCAACGCGCCCGCTGTCTCCGTCGATATCTCCGCTCTGCGGGCCCGCGGGAACGACGTGGTCAGCGCAGGCATGATCGCTACCTGGGCCTACACCTACTCCGCGATCGACTCGGCCCGCAGTATCGGCCTGATGGACCGCTCCCTCGTACTGCCGATGGATGAGATGTGGCGGGCTCTGCGCTCGGGCCCCGGCCTGGTCGACGCGATGGACGCGATCTCCCGCCTGAACCGGACCACGAACGACGTGACGATCTACGTCACCCATTCCCTGCTCGACGTCGAGGCGCTGCCGACCGAGCAGGACCGGGCCAAGGCGCGCGGGCTGATGGACCGATGCGACACCTGGGTCATCGGGGCGTCCTCGGAGGAGGAGCTGCGCCGGGTCACCGGCAAGCGCAGCCTCACCGAGCAGGAGCGCATGATGATCGGTTCGTGGAGCTCGGCGACGTCCACCGGGCTCGACCTGGATCCCACGACGTTCGCGGAGGACGACAGCCCTGCGGCCGTGGACGACGAGGGGACCCGGCACCCGGGCCGCGGCAAATACCTGATCAAGATCGGTACGCGGCCGGGCATCGCGGCGTCCCTGGAACTCACCGCAACCGAGCAGCGGCTGTATCGGACGGACACCAACCAGCGCCGCCGCACCACCACCACGGGAGTCAGCGCATGATGACGGACAACGACCGCGCGTGGGCCGCCGGAGGGATCGTTCTCGGCGGAGCCGTGACCCTGTCGCTGTCGACGTGGTCCGGCGCCGCCGCCGGCGCGCTGGTGACCGGCGACGACATCGCGCCCTTCCCGCTGTCCGTGGTGGACGCGTACCGCATGGCGACCGGCTGGTCGCAGGCGTGGCCGCACTCGCAGACCGCGTCCACGATCGGTGCCACCGTGGCCGACCTGGCCGTCCTCGTGTTCATCGTGTGGGGTCTGCGGTGGTCGATCCGCTGGTTCCGCAACCCGACGAGCCTGGCCACGCTGCACCAGGTGCGCGAGCTGACGCCGAAACACGCTGCCCGTACCGCCACCCGCCTGCGGGCCTCGCTCAAGGACACGAAGCCCAAAGAGCTTCCGGCCCGCGACCGAGGCGTGCTCCTGGGCGACCACATGCCCTCCGGCGTCGAGCTGCGGGGGTCGGACGAGGACACGTACGTCGCCATCATGGCGCCCCGCGCGGGCAAGTCGACCGCGATCGCGATCCCCGTGGCCGCGGAGGCGCCCGGCGCCCTGCTCATGACCAGCAACAAGGCCGACGTCTACGCAGCCACGCTCGAACTGCGCTCCGAGGTGGGGCGGACCTGGGTGCTCGATACCCAGGGCGTTGCCCGGGTCGAGCGCCAGATGTGGTGGGACATGGTCGCCCAGGCCGAGACGCTGGAGGGCGCCGTACGCCTGAGCAGCCACTTCGTCGCGCAGATCACCAGCGAGCAGGCCGACCCCTTCTGGTCCCAGGCCGCCCAAGACCTTCTGGTCGGCTTCTTCCGGGCCGCGTACCACGACGGTGGCACCGTCCGCGACGTCATGAGGTGGCTCGCCGACACCAAGGAGAAAGCACCGCTGCGCATCCTCTACCAGCACGAGCCGGTGCTCGCCGAGCAGGTCGAAGCCTCGATCAACATCGCCGAGGAGACGCAGAGCGGGATCTACCAGAATGCGCGTACGGCGACGAGCGCCCTGCGCGACGAGCGGGTCCTGCAATGGGTCCTCCCGGACAAGCGCCTGCCGCGCTTCGACCCGGAACACTTCGCCCTGTCGAAGGACACCATCTACCTGCTGTCGAAGAAGGGCGGCGTCGAGTCGGCCGTCGTGGCCGCTCTCGCCGACGCGGTGTTCACCGCAGCCGCCGAAGCCGGCGAGCGCCACGGCGGCCGCCTGCCCGAGCCGATGCGCGCCGTGCTGGACGAGGCCGCCAACATCTGCAAAATCGCCGACCTGCCCGACCTCTACAGCCACCTCGGCAGCCGGGGCATCACCCCGATCGTCATCCTCCAGTCCTACCGGCAGGGCGTGAAGGCGTGGGGCGAGGTCGGCATGGACAGCATGTGGGGCGCCGCCACGAAGAAGATCATCGGCCCCGGCGGCGACGACGCGAAGTTCGCCCAGGACGTGAGCGCGCTGGTCGGCGCGCACCATGTCGAGCGCGGCTCGTACTCCAAGTCCAAGGACGGCCACAGCCGCAGCTGGTCCGAGCAGCGCGAGCAGGTACTCGACCCCGCCGAGATCCGCGCTATGCGCAAGGGGACCGCGCTGCTGCTGTCCACCGGCATGCCTGTGGCGCAGATCACGCTGCGCCCCTGGTACGGAGAGAAGGCCCTGGCGCGCATCGGCCCGCAGATGAGGGACGAGGAGTACCAGATCACCAAGCGGGCCGTGGCCGCGTACGAGGAGAGGCAGGCGGCGCGCAATGAGCGATGAGCCCGAGGAGACGCCGAACTTGGACGTCCCGGTCGGGATGTTCGAGGACATCGAGGACCTCAAGAGTCAGCTCGCCCGCCTGACCGCTCTGGTCGAGGCCCGTACCGGCGGCGACAGCGCGGACTCGGTTGAGGCCTCCGCCGACGAGGAGGCGGCCAGCGGGGGCGCCGAGGGCGAAGAGGCGGAGTGGCAGTATCCGCCGTTCATCCTGCTGCTGGACCCGCCGGAGTACGACGACGAGCTGCGAGGCCTGATCGAGTGGGTCGAGGGCGTACTCGTCCCCGGCTACCTCGGTGAGCCGTCGGCCGACGCGAAGTGGTGCCATGTGTGGTTCGAGCACAGCGTGGCCATCGCCCGCCTGCACGCGGTGTGGCTGGCCTGGCAAGAACTGACCGACCCGACCACCTGCGGATACACCGGACCGTCGGTGTGGCACCGTGATCACCTTGATCCCGCCCTGCGTGAACTGCGCGGTTCGTCCGGACCGTTCGCGGGCTGCACCAAGGGCGACCACAGGGTCGAACATCGCCTGCCCAGCCTGGTTCCCAGCGCCTGGAGTCACGGAGGCGAAGAGACCGCACGATGAAAGGGCCCGGCCATTGAGGCCGGGCCCTTCTGTCTGCCGGGAGCAGTGTCTAGACGGGCTGGTCGTACCCGCCTCGGACCCAGCCCCAGGTGTTCTTGTGCGCACCGGAGGTGACCTTGATGTAGTCCCAGCCCCACTGGTGGGCCACGGTGGGCGTGCTGCATCGCCAGATCGTCTTGGTGTTCTTGGCGAGCAGGCCCTTGGACGAGTACGAGGTACCCGGCCCGCTACGCAGGTTCACGTTCGCGGTGTTGATCTTCCCGGGCAGGTCGTAGTGGAGCGCCGAGACTACTGGCGGGCGCTGCCACGCCCCGGAAGAGGGGCGGCCTACCTGCTGCGTCCGCGCCCGGCTTCCGGACCCTCCGGACGCCGGGGCGGCTGCTGCTTTGCCCCGGCGTCCGGAGCAGGGCCGCGCTTCGGCGGCGACTGGCGGACGGTAGTGCTACGGGAGCGTGCGGCCGCGGACGACGGCCGCGCCGGCGCCGCAAGGCGCTGAGCGTCAGCGGGCAGCAGAACCGGCGCCGCGCTCCGCTCGATCCGGGCCATCCGCTCCGGCCACTCCGGCCCCTGCCGGAGGCTGACGTCACGCAGCCGCAGCTGGGTGTCCACGAAGGCTCTGCTCTCGGCCTCCCCCAGAGGGCGGCTCCGCTCGGCGTCGACCCCGTCGCGCAGCCCCGGAGGGGCGACCCACTGCCCGGCGTCGTCCAGGCTGTTGCTGTAGCGCGGCTTGCTCTCGCCACGGCGATAGACGCTGGCCAGGTCGACTAGGGCCCCGCGATCAACGCGGTCGGCCAGGTCGAGGACGCCCGCGTACGACTCGTCGGCATTGGCCTGGACGGTGAGGCGGCCCTGCCCCCGGTCGGCGAGCTGCTCGAAGTACCGGTTGACGATGCCCTGGTCGCTCAGCGCCTTCGGAACACCCATGAACAGACCCTCGATACGGGCCCCGGACTCCCGGTACGCACGCATCTTGTCCTCGACGGCCTGCGCGTTCTGCGAGGTCTCCTGGATGATCGCGTGCAGGCCGTGCGTACGGACGTAGTCCTCGGCCTGCGCCATCCACGCCCGGCCGTCCGCACGGGTGTAGGCAGCCATGAGGGTGTCGTCCTGCGCCATGAGAGCGTCATAGGCCGGGTGGTAGGGCTTGTAGAGGTCGCTGTCGACGTCCACGAAGCCGCCGTTCTGGTTGAGCACGCCAGCGACCATCTCGGTCACCTTGCTCTTGCCCGCGCCGGGCTGCCCCACGAGGAAGACGATCGTGGGCGTCTTCTGGGACTCGGCGCCAGCCAGGAGGTCGGGGACGATCCGCTCGCGGAAGATGCGCTGGTTCTCGGCCTCCGGCAGCCGGTAGCGCTCCACCTCCTGAGGGTCGATCATGCCCGTCCTTCCCGGACATCGCGCGCCAGCTGGGCGTAGTCCCGGCGGGCGGCGGCGATCTGCTCGCGGTCGCTGGACCGCAGGGCCTCGCGCTCACGGGCGAGCTGGGCCTGGGCCGTACGCGCCTCCTTGATGACGCCCCGGTCCGGCCGCGGCTTGGCCTCCTCGGCGGCGATACGGCCGCTGTAGGCGCCGACGACCCCGTTGACCGCCTCGATCGCAGCCTCGTAAGCGGCCGTCTCCTCGTTCGACCAGTCGTGCGGCTCCAGTGCGTGGGTGATCGAAATTCCGTTGCTCCCAGGTCGGTTCGGCATGAGGACCCCTTCTCGAAGGTGTGATCATTCTGTTGGATGGAGCTCGAACGGACATAGCGGTTTTCGGCGGGGCCAACCCCCGTCCGTACGCCGGCGCGGGCCGGAGAGTCGGCCGGACGCACGTCTCACCTCTTGGTGGGTGCGGCGTTCCTGCCGGGAAGGACGGCGAGGAACGGCCGGGTCGTACTGGGTCCAGCCGTTGGGGCCGGTGCTGCGGCCGCGGCGGCGGACCACGAGGTCGAACGGCTCCCCGGTGCCGCTGCTGTCGCCGACCTGTTCCGACAAAGAATCTTCACCAGTACCGAGTAACCTGCATCACATAGTCCTGGTGATCCTCGGAGCTTCCTTCCCGTCCCAAGATAGTGGGGGCCGCCGACAGCGGGCGGTGTGTGCGTCTGGCAAACCGCCGGGTCTGAGGCCACTGTCATCGGCCCCAGGCCTGCGGAGGATTGAGAGGGTTCAGTCGGCGGTCTCATGCGGTTCGAGTAGTGCGAAGTAGGTCTCGCGCTGCTGCTCGGTCAGCTCGCCGTCGAGCGAGAGCGCCGACCGCAGCGCGCTCAAGGTGTCCGCCGCCGGAGCTTTCCACGTCTTGTGCGCTTGCCGCTGGATCTCCCCGATGGTGACGTACGCCTCGGCGGGGAAGCACCGGATGTACCAGTCCAGCGTCTTGGCCACCGACGGCGTCAGGTTGAGGTGCCACCAGTGCGTGGGCCCGTCGCCGTCCTCGTCAGCGTCGTCGCCGAGCATCTCCAGGGACTCGGTGAAGTCGAACAGCACCGAGGCTCGCACGGTCCGTCCCAGGTGCTCGGTGGGCACGATCGCGTCGAGGCTGACGGCCACCGACCAGGCCAGCGCGTCGGCGACCTCCGCGACGGACTCCTTGTTGCGCTGGCGCAGTACCCACCGCTTGCGTACGTCGGGTCGGTCGAACAGCGTGTGGTGGAAGTCGACGGCGAACCGGTCGCGCACCTCGACCGCGCCGGGCGAGAGGCTGTCGGGGTCGCCGCCGGACATGGCGGTCTTGACGCCCTGGTAGGAGCGCTGGCGGGACTCCACCCAGTCGTCCGCCACGGCCCGGGCCCACTGGTCGCGGCCGCCGACAACGGCCTGCGGGAGCGGCACCTCGGAGTTGCGGCGTGAGATGTAGGAGCGCAGCGTCGAGGCGGTGATGCCGCCGAGCTCCGCCAGCTCCGGGGCGCCGATCAACTGCGCGCCGGTGAGCTCCGGGCTGGAGAGGTCGACCACACACCGCTCCAGCGGCCGGGCGCCGTCCTGCGCCTGGTGGCGCTCGGCCCACAGCGCCAGGTGGTCGGGCCAGTTGTCCGGCCGGGCGACGTCCGGGTCGAAGGCGGACACCTTGCCGACGTACGCCCTGGCCGGGTCGGCGCGGCCGTCGAGCAGGTCGGCGGCGGTGACGGTGGCGGCCATCCGGGCCTTGCGCCGCTCATACTCCTCCTCGACCGGATTCCAGACCTGCCCGGGCCGGAACCACGTCTCGCCGTTCCACCAGTAGCCGCCGGCCCGGAACAGCAACTGCTCGCCGCCCCAGTCCATGTGCAGGGAGGAGGTGTCACCGTCACCCAGCAGCAGCACGGTGCGGCCGTGTTCGGGATGGGAGCGCACCGACCAGCCGAGCGTGGTGTCGAGCGGGTCGGTGGTGAACGCGCGCCAGCCACCGTGGGCGCGGTTCTTGTCGAAGCGGCCCCACATGCCCGGGCCCCGGTTACGGCCGACGGCCTCGATGGCCTCGGGGCCGTCGTCGAGCGGCAGGTGGGAGTCGTCGACGAAGGGCAGACCCGGCACCGGGTGATCGGTGCGCAGGCCGTTGGCGAGCGGAAGAACGTGACTCAAGACTGATTCCTCGTTTCCCTTCAAGTGCTGCATGCTTTATGCATCACTGAACCTGTCTCCCTTATACATGCTCACTAACCCTCTTAGTGCAGCGAGAATCGGCCAACCTGCCCGCGAGGTGTCCGCGACTCGCGGACGGAGGGGGTCGCGTCGGATAAGCTCTCCTTATCCGACGCGACAAATGGGGTAGAACGTCAATGGATTTGTCAGGCTGAGCCTGACGAGTGAAGAAGTCAGGGAAAGCCTGACGCTCCTCTGCGTCAGGTGTACCTTGACGCCATGACTGATACCCCTGACGGGCCGCGCGTGCTCTCTCCGCGCGACGAAGCCCGCGTGCTGTTCGCCTACGAAGTCGAACACCTCCGCAGGAAGGCACTCGCTCTGCTGCCCGTCGATCCCGCCGCGCCGCGCGGCGAGCGGCTGCGTCGCACCCTGGCGCTGAAGCAGATGGTGGACGAACTTGTGGAGCACGCCGTCGTCGCCGAACGCGAGGAGGGCACCACCTGGTCCCAGGTGGCCGCTGCCGCCGGCATCAGCAAGCAGGCCGCCCATGAGCGCTGGACCGGAGGCGTCAACGCCTGGGCCGCCAGCGGCCGCAGCCTGTTCTCGCGGGACAGCCACCACTCCACCTTGGATGCAGCCCAGCAGCTGGACCGCGTGTACGCCGACCACGATCCCGAGCACCCGCAGCATGCGGTCAGCTCCGGCCTGGACGCCGTCCGCTTCCCCGGCACCGCCGCCGCCGAAGCAGCCCGTCGGGAACGCGCGACGGGCCTGCACGCCCGGCTCGCCGTGCTCAGCAAGCAGATCACCCCCGCGTACGACGAGTGGAGCCGCCTCAACGACGTCGGTGCCCGCCCGGAGGCCCGGGCGGAGGTACTGACCCGGCTGGCCGTACTCCATGAAGAGTCCGCCGCTCTGTACGAGGAGCTGACCGGAGCCGAGCCGGAACTGGCCGACGAGCACCGCGACAGCGCCGAACAGGCCCGCCGGAACAGTGGCTCCCGCCGTGAGCACGCCGAACTGCTGGCTGATGCGGCGCGTACGGGGGCGGCTTCGGCGGGCGCGGCACAGGGTGACGGCGACCGGACGTGACCCACGACTCAGGCGAGATCCTCCCCACGAGAGCACCAGAGAATGAAAGGGACACCCTCATGACCCACCGCACCAACCTCGACCGCGAAGACATTCTCGCCCCGGCGGCCATCCTGGAGTTCTCCAACGATCTGCGTGTCGAAGACGTCCAGCCGCTCCTCACGTTCCTCGACGCCCGCCTGGGCGAGATCGCCCGCGCGCAGCCGGAGGGCACCGATGGCCGGTGGGCCGCCGACCATCTCGCCGAGACCATCGCCGCCAACTGCCGCGACCTCAGCGATGACCTGGTCTCCTGGGAGATCGAGCTCACCGAGGGCGACATCAGGGCGCCCGGACACGCCCGTGACCTCAGCCAGCGTCTGTGGACGGACTGGAACCGGCTCGTGACGACTGCCCAGCGATTCGCCGACCACCCCGACTATCTCCCCCGCTGGCGCCGCCTGCGCTACACCTGCGTCGAGCACGCAGAGTTCGTCGAGCAGGCACTGGGAGACGAGAGCGACGGAGGCACCCTTCACTCCGCCATCGCTCCCGACAGGCCGCCGCGGTGACCGCCCCGCCCCAGACGCTGTCGGCGAGCGCCGTCGCGGGCGAGGAGGCGACGGCACGCCAGACACTCATCGAGCGGTGGGCCGAGCGCCACGGTGTCGACGCCGCGCGCCGTCTGGCCGAGGCCGAGGACCTGGCCGACGCGGTCGCTGCCGAGATCACGCCGGACAACACCGTCGACACCTACAACAAGAGCTGGCGGGTGTGGACCCGGTTCTGCGCCTCCGCCCGCCTGCCGGAGCTGGAGGGCTCCCGGGGCGCCCTGGTGGCGTTTGTGACGTGGATGCTGCGCGAGGGCCAGCAGACCGGCAAGGGTTACGCCCCCACCTCGGCCTCCACCCACCTGGCGGCCGCCGTCGTCGGGCTGCGCCAGCGCGGCGTGACGGTCTCCGGCGACGACCAGGCCGACGCCCGCGCCGCGCTGGAGGGCTTGGCGGTCAAACTCCTGCAGGCCGGGGAACGGCGCGGCCGCGGACAGGCCGTCGGCGCCGACGTCGACGGCCTGCGCGCCATCGCCCGCGCCTGCCCCGACACTCTCACCGGCGACCGGGACAAGGCCCTGACCCTGACCGGCTTCCACTACGCCTCGCGCAGCCAGGACCCGGCCGGGCTGCTGGCCGACGACGTCAGCCTGCACCCGCGCGGCCTGGTCGTCGCCGTGCTCACCGGTAAGACCAAGCACTCCGTACGCAACGCCAAGATCCGCTACGCCGACGACCCCGAGCTCTGCCCCGTACGGGCCTGGACCGCCTACCGCACCCGCTTGGTCGCCGAACAAGGCCAGCAGTGGGCCGACCCGTCGACGCCGGCGTTCGTCGGCATCGACCGGTGGGGCCACGTCACCGGCGGCATGGTGCCCGACTCCGTCACCCGTGCCATCAAGCGCATCTCGGAGCGGGCCGGCGTGCCGATCCACTGGACCGGGCACTCCCTGCGCATCGGCCTGGCCTCCGTCGGCCGCCGCAACGGCAAGGACGGCATCGCCATCGCCGACCAGGGCGGCTGGGCCCGCCACTCCCGCTCCATGCTCGGCTACATGCAGCGTGACGACGGCTGGGACGACAACGCCTCCGCCGGCCTCACCTGACCCCGTACGGCTCAGCCCCGGTCAGGCCCGTTAGAACCAACAGGTCTGACCGGGGCTGACGTGTGCTCCTCCGCAGGCGCAGCCGGAGGATTCAGAAGGCCATGGTCTCCCGCAGAGCCCGCTGGAGGAGCTCCACGCCGTACTCATCCTCCCCGTCGTCGGAGTACCGGACGGAGGAGCCCAACGCACGGGTGATGCTCTGGAGGCTGACGCTGGTCCCCATGAGGGAGGCGGCGAACTGCAGGACGGCGATCTCACTCTGCGAGGCCCGGTACACCCAGGAATCCGTGCTGCTCACCAGGTGGGAGACCGCGTTCCAGTCGATGCGGGGTGTGCCATCGCTGCTGAGATCGACGATGGGCCGGTCCTGTGCGCGGATGATCCAGGGGCGGTTGCAGGGCGTCTGGTCCACGGCGAAGCGGCGGATCCACAGGCCGTTCCGGTACTCGCGCAGCAGCTGTACGGCGGCCTGCTCCACCCTGTCCTCCGGCCACTGCACATCCACGTATTGCTCGGTCGCGGCGGGCGGCATGGTCTCTTCGGCTACTGACACCGTGAGGTTCTCCGTTCACTCGATGCGGGACCATCGCCCCGCTCGTCGTACTGTCTCCGGCCGCGTACCGGACGTTGGGCTGAACACGCCGGGCGGTCCGCCGCCATAGCGGCACAGACAAGTAGTCGGCGGCCGATGCCGGAGAGGATCGCGTCGAAGGTGCTGGTCACAGTGTTGTTCAAGGCCCGGGCGGGGGAAGAGCGTTGCGACCCGGGGTGCGACGCAGGAGAACACCCAGGGCGCGACACAGGAGGGAGCCCAGGGCGCGACCCGCGAACGGAGCGGCCACGGGCCCGGGGCGTCGCCATGACAGCGGTGTGACACTCGCCGCCAGGGAAGTTCGACGGGAACGGCATCGGGACGGTCAGTGGAGTCGTGGGAACGGGCCGCGCCCGGGGTCGAGCGGCACGCCGAGCTGGCGGTGGAGACCGCCTGTCACCTCGCGGACATCGCGCGGCCGGGTGGCTGGAGCACGGCGGCCGCCGAGGACGTCCTCGACGCGGTCGACACCCTCACTGAGGCGTTGGGCGGTGCCGACCCCGAGCTGGCGCAGATCCTCGTCGCCGTGGCGGCAGCGACCGGCAGCGCCCGCCGGCGCCTCGGTATTGCCCCCGCCGAACAGGAGCCGAAGCCGTCCGCCACGCCCTCGGTGCCTGCCGCGCGCAGGCCGCCGAAGCGCCGCGGCCTCGGACCGGGCTTCCAGGGCATCCGCACGAGCTCCTGAGCCGGTGGTTCAGGAGGCGGTGGGGGCGAGAAGGTCGGCGGCCACCAGCCCGGCCTCCAGGCGACGTGCGGCCGCCGCGCACAGGGCATCGGGCATGGTGAGCAGGTACCCGGCCGTATCGGCTGTCCGGATCAGCTCCAGCGCCACCGCCGTGTCTTCGGCGAGCGTGGCACGATTCTTGGCCGTGCCGAGCATCCGAAGGCCGAGGACACCGAGGTCGGTGAGCAGCGCGTCAGCGCGTTCGTGAGCCCCGGCCCGGGCCAGGTGCGTGACGAGGTCGGAGACCCCGGCTTCGGGGAGAAGTCCGTACGGCAGTGCGTCCGCGATGAGAGCGCCGTGCTCGGCGGTGAGCCAGGCGAGGACGGCCCGGGAGGTGAGCACCGGCCCGCGATCGTCGCGGTACACCCGGCGGCCGCTGCCGGGATCCCGGTCGGGCAAGTGGTGCAGGGCCGGGCCGAGGTCGGTGAGGTCGTCGGGATCGACCTGGCGGCCGCCGGCGAACAGCAGAGCCGGGCCGACGGGCAGCTGGTCGTCCAGCAGCTCGGTGTACTCGGCGCGCAGACGGTTCGTCACCGCCCACAGCGGCTCGATGGTGATGGACCCGTTCGGCCCGGTCCGCAAGGCGACCTGGGTGCCCTGGCCGATGCCGGTCGCACGTTGGGCCTGGGCGGGCAGGATCAGGCGTCCGCGCTGCCCGATGCGGACGGTGGTGACGACGGTCTCGGATGGCTCCATGCCGCCGCACCGTAGCCCCGGCAGGCGCTTTGGTGAGCAGAAATCCCGAATGCTCACCCTCACGGGGGAAGGGGTCGGTGTGCCTCGCAGTACACCGGCATCTGTGTCTGCCAGGCGAACTCTGTTGGACCTGTTAGAGCTAACGGGGCTAACAGGGCTGATGCCCTGCGGACGACCCGCTATTTTGAGAGTTGGCCGCCGCGCGTCGGCCTGACTCCGAGCCGGATCCCGCCCACGCCGGGAGCGGCAACGAGGACAAGGGGCTCTGCTTCACGTGCCGCATCGTTCCGCTGTCCGTTGTCTTCCACTGGCGGGGATGCGTGGGATCTCCCGCCGATCTGGAGACGACTATGACCATCGACAAGCAGCTCAAGCGCGCGGCCCGTGAGCTCGCCGCGCGCGAAGGGATCTCGTACACGGCGGCCCGCCGCCGCCTCGCCGCCGAACCGGAAGCCGTTGTCAGCGCTCCACTGACGCCCGCCCCGTCGGCCGCCGGGACCGATCAGGACCTCACTCCCCCGCGCCTCTACTCGATCGCCCGAGCCGTGTGCGCGACCGACTGCGACGGCACAGCGCACCCGGGCGTGCTGTGCCGGCCGTGGCGGCCGGAGGACTCCAAGGCTGCCCAGCTCGAAGTGCAGCGGGCGGCGAGGCTGCCGATCGGCCGGGCCGGGGAGCTGTGCAACCGGTTCGAGCCGCCGACGGCGACCTACCCCGAGGGGTCGTTCTTCGCGCGCGACGCCATCTGGCTGCTGGACCTGGTCTACGCGATGCTCACCGACCAGCACCCCGAGTTCCGCCCCGACCGGGCAGAACTGCGGGCTGCCGTCGAGGCGGACGACCAGGCCCCGGTCGACGCGGTGATGGAGCCGTTGGACCGCGCGGCGGCCCGGCTGATGACGAAGGTGCCCGAGCAGTGGTGGGGCGAGGTGAAGCCGCAACTGGACGCGTACGCGGACGTCGTCGACACCGACTACCGGGAGATCCTGACGTGGCAGGAGGCCGACGACCGGGACGCGGTCGGCCGTCTGGTCGACAAGTGGCGCAGGCGGTGGACGAAGAGCCGGAACATGAACGGCTACATGGAGGCGCCCGGCGTGCTGTGGCTGGCCCCGAAGAGCTGGCTGGACGACCTTCTGGTCCAGCAGCATGGCGGCCACGGGTACGGCGCCCGGATCCGCCTCACCGACGGGCGTCCCGCCATCGTGTACGCGGCGGAGTGGAGCGAGGCCGGTGCGCCCGTCGCCTACCGAGTCCGTGAACTGGAGCCGGGCCAGTACGGAAACGCCGGGAAGCTCATCCCGTCGTTCCGCGACGAACTCGTCGCCCACGACCAGGTCGCCGGAGAGCTTGAAGACATGGCGTAGTTCGGGGAACACCGGTCTCGTCTACGAGGCGATCCGGCGTTCGAGGTGGATCTCGGTGAAGACGGCGACCTTGGCGCGCAGGGCCCAGGGGTCGAAGGGTTTGCTGATGTAGTCGACGGCGCCGGCGGCGTAGCCGCGGGCGGTGTGTTCGGGGTCGATGCCCATGGCGGTGAGGAAGATGATCGGCACGTCCCGGGTGCGGGGGCGGCGCTTGATGTGGGCGGCGGTCTCGTAGCCGTCCATCCCGGGCATCTGCACGTCCATGATGATGACGGCGAAGTCGTCGTGGTCCAGGAGTGCCCTGAGGGCGTCGCGGCCGGAAGAGACGGTGACGAGCTCCTGGTCCAGTGTCTCCAGCACTGCCGTCATGGCGAGCAGGTTGTCGGGCTGGTCGTCCACGACGAGCACCTTGGGCATGCGCAGCGGAGGGGCCGCTGGCAGAGCGACCGGGTGTTCGACGGCGGCGAGCTGTCGCTCCAGCAGGTCGCAGCGCGCCTCGGCGGCATCCCGCTGGTCATGGGCCGCCTGGAGCTCGCTGCCCAGCCGCGTCACCTCCTGCCGCAGCACCTCGCGTTCCCCGAGGAGTTCCGACACGTCGGGGTTGTCCGCTGCCAGCTGGCCGGCCCGCTCGCGTTCGGTGGTGAGGGTCGCCTCCATCTGGTTGAGGCGCACTTCCAGGTTGGCGATCCGGTTCTGGCGTTCCAGCAGGGCGTCGCCCAGGACGTCGCCGCGGACGGTGGAGCGCCGCGAGACGTGGTCCGCGTCGGCCAGCTGCTGCTCGATGATCTCCACCGCGTGGTTCGGGGAGGAGCTGGAGTCGAACGCGGAGCCGTGCAGGCCGCGGATGAAGTCGATGGCCTCGGCCGTGACGGTCGTGCCGCGGTGCTCGGCGAGGTCCGTCATGATCCCCATGATCACCTCCCAGGGAGGCAGACGGGTTCCGTTGAGGTACCGGGAGAACGTGCCGGGGTCGCGGCTGTGCCGGGCCGCGTAGCGGCGGACGGACACGTCCAGGCCCTCGAACAGCTCGCGCAGGGCCTGCGCGAGTGCCCGCGACTCCTGCGTCAGGTCCTCTCCCAGGGGGCGCAGCTCACCCATGTCCGCGCACCTCCTCGCAGGGCCGTCCGGTGGCCTCGGACGCGATCAGGCGGTTGAAGAACGGGATCGCCAACCCTGCGGCTGCGAGGCCGGCGAGTACGCCGCGCGGCACGCTCCCCTCCGCTATCCAGCACAGCCAGCCCGCCACCGTGCCGCTGATCACCGCCATCAGGAACACCAACGCCGATCTCAGCGGCAGTAAAGGCCCGTTCACGGCTCACCCCTTTCATCTGTCCCTCCCTCGGTGAGGTGGGAGCGCTCCGCCCGGCACTGCGCCGGGCGGGTGAGAACAGCATGAGGCGTGACCTGACCGTTGCGGTACGTGATCGCGGCAGTGGCAACGGAACGATGGGCCGCGCATCGCGCAGTCCTGACGTTTGCGCAGGTCCAAGGCGTCACCGGGTACCGGGTTGCCAGTTGTGCTCGTGCAACGTTGGCGGGTCCGATGGCAACAGCGGTCTGATGGAGCTTCCCGCCCTGCAACGCGCGAAGGCCGAGGTCGCAGAGCGACCTCGGCCTCGGCGGGAACCGACGCGGCAACGCGGAACCCGAAAACCCTGCTGATCAATGGATGGAGCCAGTAGCCATCAGGGGCCGTACGGCGTGCGTACGCGCGGATCGTGGCACTGCGCCCAAGCACATCGCAAGAAGAATTGGGGCGCTTCTGCATCAATTTTTCCTACCACTAGTGACGGACAGCTACATCCGTCACCGTGCAACCAGCCCCTCACGTGCGTGAACTGCGTCCCAGGAACCACTCCTTGTCGGAACGGAAAGTCACCGGCGAAAGAAACTTGGTCGGACTGATCAGCATCAAAAAGGCCGTCAGGTACCGAGCGGACGTGGCTCGCGGGCTTGGAGGTGCCAACATCTTTGCAACGCACCACGCGCAGGGAGGCGGCAACCGACCTGTGGTGCAACCCAGATGGAGTCAGTAGCGCGGTGCCCGGGTCCCCGGGCACCGCTCGAAAGAACATGAGGGTCCCCATGTCCAAGCAGTCCCCCTCCGTCAGTTCCTGCGTGGAGCACGGAAGAACCGTCACGAGCCGTCGTCTCAACGGCGCCGAAGCCATCGTGATCATCGTCGTGGTCGGTCTGACGGCCGCACTCGTAGTTGCCGAGCAGGTGCCAGTCCTCGACGTCCTTCTCCTGCTCGCCGGGGCCGGGCTCATCGCCGGATGCACGATCGCGCTGAGCACCCGGTTCTCCCTCAGGGCAGTCAGGACGGTCCTCAAGGCCGTGCTCACCGCCGCCTGAGCGGGCGTCATGGGGCGGATCGAGAAAGAGATCGCCACGGATTCCCCCGCTCTTCGGGAACTGGTGCAGTGGCTCCGGGACCGCCGGACCGCAGCGTGCCTGACCTATCGGGAGCTGGCGGATCTCACCGGGCTGCACGCCACGACCCTGCAGCGGGTTGCCTCGGGTCGCACGGTGCCCATGCTGAAGAGGGTGATGGCCTATGCCCGCGGCTGCAACGCCCGAGGAGATGAAGCACACCGGCTGTGGCTGCGAGCCCGGCGCGAACGAGCACGTGCCGACGGATCCGCCCGGCCGGTGCCGTCCCCCGCGCTGGTCGGCGATCTCGCCGAACTCAGTGCCGCCCTGCGCGGCCTCTACGAGGAGGCTGGCGGACCGTCGCTGCGGGTCATGGAGGAACGGGCAGGTTCCTTCGGGAGCCTGCCGCGCAGCGCCGCCCACCGCATCGTGAGCAAGCAGTCCGTACCGCGCGACCTCAAGCAGCTGCAGGCGTTCCTCCGGGCCTGTGACCTGCCTGAGAGCAGGTGGAAGCCGTGGGAGAGCGCCTGGAGCCGGGCGTGGCGCGCCGAGAAGCAAGAGCACGGTGTGTGGTTCGACGGCAACTGGCCGGCGGAGCTTCCGGACGAAATCCAGCCCCGTACGCTGCGGCCCCTGGTCCCCGGACCGCGTTCGGTCAGAACAGGTGTCGTGGCCGCTGTGGATCTCAGCCAGTACGAGGATCCCGGCCGCCGGGTCGCCTTGCCCGTACGAACCCGGAGTCCCCGGTCCACCGAGGCGCGTTCGTTCCGGAAGGGGCGCGCTGGTCGTCCCTTCTACCGCCTGCCTGTGGAGCCTGTCCTGTTCGACCTGCCGCAAAGCGATGAGCAACCTCATCAGCAGGCCATCCAGTTCGAGCCCGACGAGCCGCAGCTACGGCTGCTGTTCTAGACGGCCATCAGACTCGCTAGCGTAAAAGTCGGCCGCTGAGCCCTCTGCCCCCACCTTCGCTGAGGTGGGGGCAGAGGGGGTCAGGCGGGCGGTCCGGGAAGTCCGCGCGATTCCGCAGTCGGGGACAGGTACTCCCGGAGTGCCTGTTCCCGCCAGTCCTGCGACCTGGCCGGGGAGTCGTGGTCACGGCGTCGGCGGGAGGCCATGTGCGCGGTGGTCAGCTCGATGACCCAGTCGTCGACCTGGTGGTGGTCCTCCAGGGCGTCCAGCGCCGTACGGGCCCGCATCCGCTTCTCGCTGCCCTCGTCGGCGGCCAGGCGCATCTCGTTGAGGGCGTCCATGATGCAGACCATTCCGATGTGCAGGAAGTCGCGGTACGCCTGCCCGCCGGTCTTGAGCCGGGCTACGACCTGCTCGGTGGTGAGCGCGCCGCGGCTGCGGGCGGTGAGCGCGGCCACCAGGTCCGCCTCCTCCTGGCGGCGCTGCTCGTCGTAGCGGGCAGAGCTCTCGGCGTACGGCTCGTCGGGGTGGTAGTCCATCAGGGCCTGGCCCTCCTGCATCCAGTCGTGCCTCCAGGTGTCCGGGTGGTGCGGGCCCCAGGTCTCGGCGAACGGGAACGGACCACCGACACCGACGCGCAGCAGGGCGGCGGCGATGCTCGCCGCGTTGCGCCCGCCGTTGAACCAGCCGAGCGTCATCCAGCCGCCGGTCTCGGACCAGACCCGCAGGTTGTAGGCCGGCGGGTGCTTCTCGCCCGGGAACCAGGTCGGCTCCCGGGGCGCCTCGGCGGACGCGGGGCGATTCGGCGGCCAGGTGCCGAACGGCAGGTGGGGCACCTGCGGCCGGTCCGGGGCGGCGTCGGCGCGGTGGCGCCGGGAGGGCAGGGTGCCCTGGTCGTGGACGGAGTGCTCCCAGACCTCGGCGCGCAGAGTGCCGCAGTCACCGCCGGCCGGGCGATCCGGTGTGCTCAGCCGGGAGGCGACCGCCGTGTCCGCCAGGAGGACCGCCTTGTCGAGACGGTCGCACCACGCCTGCGTCCCCCAGCCCGGGGAGCCGCCGAAGTGGTCCTCGCCCAGCACCCCGTCCGGCACGGTGTAGACCCGCACCTCGTACGGCAGGACCGGGCTGGGGCACACCGGGTCGAGGGCAGCGGGGAAGTCGCCCGGCCGCTCCACCGCCCAACCGTTGTGGACGTAGCGCCAGAACGGCTGGGCGTTCGAGCACCAGACCACCGGCCACAAGGCGGCGACTTCCACCTGGCCGTCGTCCAGCCGGTGCGGCACGGGTACCCGCGTGCCCTCGGTCACCACGCCGGTGCAGTCGCGCACCTCGCGGATGACGACACCGTCGGCGGCGGGCTCCACAACACCCCAGCGGACGCCACCGTATTCGCCGCTCTCGCGCTGGACCATGGAGTAGCGGGCGTCCTCATCCCAGACCACCGACACCGGTACGGCGCCGTGCTCGGCGACGACGGCGGACAGTGCGGAGACCACCAGGTCGTCCCAGTCCGGGGCGGCCGGGGCGGGGCCAGTGGATTCGGTGGTGCGGAGGGCTTCGGTGTACTTCACGCCCTGCCGCGCCTCGGCGCGGGCCTTACGGGCTGCGGTGCTCTGCTTCTTCGGCGACATGCGTACTCCAGACCCAGCGGTCTCCCACGCTCCCGCCGGCCGTGTACGTCGGGGCCGATCCAGGACAGAGCAGTTGCTGAACTTCGCGGGCCCCGAGAGACCTTGGCCGACGATGTCCCGGGCGGCGTGGGCGCCGGAACGGCGGCGAACGGCAGTACGCGTCTAGCCGTATGGGTTCCAGAGTAGGGGGAGTGACGGACAGCCCGCTGGGAGATTGCGCGTTCCACCCGCGGGTTGTTCTCCCTCTCCGCGTGAGGAGCGATAGAGGCCACCAGAAGGCACGGGAGACCAAAAGGCGATGGATTCGTGGCAGGTGTGACTGGTGTGACGAGGGGCGGAGCATCAGGCGGAGGTGACGGGGACAGGAGAGGGGAGTTCGGGCGGCTGAGCGTCTGGGGTCGCCTGGGCGAGTCGGAGGCGGTCGGCGAGACCGGAGAGTTCGGTGGGCTCGGAGCGGTCGTGTTCGTGGTGAAGCTCCTGGGCGGTGAACTCGTCGAGGATCTGGTCCCAGGGCTTGGCGTTCGGTCCGTAGTGCTCGGGGAAGACTCGGGCGAGCCACCAGGCGGCCGCGCGCCAGTCCGGCCTTAGGTAGCGCACCTGCCGTTCCTCGACGTCCTGGCCCGTGACGGGGTCGGTGTAGGTGCGCACGCGTTCCTCCAGGACGAGACTTCCGGCCCCGGCCTGCAGAACCCGGGCGAGCGCCTGTGTGGCCATCCGGGCCCGGGCGATCTCCACCCGACGGAACAGGTCCACGTACGCGTCGTCGCGCGGATCGCCGGGCTCTCCCTCCTCACGGGCCTCGGCGGCGTCGCGGCCTCGGGCCATCCATCGGGCGAGAGTGGCCCGGGAGACTCCGGCGGCTTCGGCGGCGAGGGAGGTGGCGGCCCCGACGGCGGAGGCCCTGACGACGGCGTCGACGCGCTCCGGGGTCAGCAGGGAGGGGCGGCCCGGGCGCCGCTGGTGCGTTCTCATGACGGCGGACCGTACGGGCCATCGCCGCTACCGTCGCGGCCGTATCGCGCGTTATGCGCCAGACCCACGCGGGCGCGGGCGCGAGAGGTCTCACCAGCAGGTTCGTCCCTGTTGGGTCCAACAGGTCTAGATCCATTGGGCCTAACAGGGGTAATCCCGTCGGCGAGGCGCTGTGGCCTGCGGTTTTCCTGAGCGGGTGAACCGGGGTGCGGTGTGCTTCCCCGCGTCGAGGAACCGGTACGGTCGGGCGGTGACGAGCGCACGGGGAGAGTCCCGCGGATGAGGAGAGAGCCATGGGCCAGGTGACGCTGGAGCCCTTGAAGATTCCGGACCGGCTGCGGATGGAGATGACCGCCGAGCGGGAGTGGACCGAGGCGGCCAACCGGCTGCGGGCGCGCGTCCTGCTGCCTGCGGCCTTCGCTGCTCCGGTTCCGATCCTGCCCGGTGAGCACCGGGTGTTCATGGTCTTCAACCGCAAGGGCGGAGCGGGCAAGACGACGACCACCTTGGAGCTGGCCTGCGCCTGGGCGGCGATGGGCTACTCGGTGCGTGTCCTGGACTGCGACCCGCAGGACGCTGGTCTCTCGGGCTGGCTGGAGCCGGTCTATCCCGAAGGGCTGGCCGTGGCGAACCGCAAGACGCTCAAGGACGTGCTGTACGGCAAGGCCGGACTGGACGACGCGACCTACTACACGCGCTACAAGAACGTCTACATCGTGCCCAGCTACGAGGACTGCGCGGTCGCCGAGTACGACCCGGCCGTCTCCTCAGAGCGCATCCTGCGCCGCGCCATCAAGCAGTCCGAGGCGCCGGTGGACATCACCATCGTCGACTGCCCGCCGAAGATCGGGAAGCTGTCCACGTACACGTTGGCCATCGGCGGCAAGGTCATCGTGCCCAGCCAGGTCAGTGCCCTGGACGCCAAGTCCGGCGAGTCCCTGCGCCAGGCCATCACGGACGCGCAGGACGACTACGACGTCCAGACCGTGGCTGCGGTCCTGACGGCCTGGGACACCACGAACATCGCCAAGAGCGTCGGCAACCAGATGGCCGTGGACTACCCGGGCGCCCTGGTGTGCCCGGTGCGCAAGACCGTCGATGCCAGGACTGCACCGGACCAGATGAAGTCGATCCGTGAGTTCGCCCCGCGGTCGACCACCACGCGCGACTTCGACCAGCTCGGCAGGCTGCTGGTCGCCCCACGAGAGGAAGTGGCCGCATGAGCGGAATGCCCTTCGGCCAGGACACCATCCTGGGCAAGCAGTTCAACGGGGCGGCCCCGCAGGCCGCCGCACCGGGCAGCAAGGAGAAGGTGCCGGCGTACGTCACCCCGGAGGTGATGAACCGGCTGCGCAACGCCGTGGTCCACATGCAGGGCCTCGCCGCACTCGATGACGATGTCGAGGCGCCCCTCTCGCTCTCGGCCTACGTGGAGGAAGCGATCGTGGAGAAGTTGCGCCGCGACGAGCGCGCCTACAACAACGGCAACCCCTTCAAGCAGCGCCGTCTGAAGAACCTCAAGAGCGGACCGCCCTCCACCAAGTAGCCGCGCTCCGCAGCCTGGACGGGCCCCGCCGGCACCGGCGGGGCCCGTCTGCGTTCTCGGCCTCCGCATGTCGAGCAGAACTTTCACGAACGGTCAACGGCTGATCTAACGGGGCAGTAGATTCCGCTCACCTGTATCGGGATCATCGTGGGGGAAGTATGCAGTGGGCCATGAGCGACGACTACGCATCGTTGCTAACGACGCTGATCGTGACCGTCTTAGCCGTCGGCACCGTTCAGACCTACTCGCTGTTGAAGCGTTGGAACGACACCCATGTAGAGCAGTTGCGCGTAGCCATGGAGGCTCGCATCCGGGTGGCTGACGCTCTTGGCCGTGGCATGCAGCCGTCCGAGGGCGATCTGCAGGGTGCTGACCAGTCTGCTCGCCGGGCCGTCGTGCTGGCTCGGAGCTGGGTGGCCCCTTGGCTGGCAGGGGGGGTGTGGGCTTACGTCGTGGTCATGCTGGGAAAGCAACAGCTCCGGATTCTGAAGTGGGCCGCCACGGCAGGCGACCCTGCTGCCCCAGAACTTGCAAAGACGTCGTTCTACTACGTTTCCATTGCCGTTGCGCTCCTCCTGGCGGAGGGCATAGTCCGGGTTTTCGTCAGCTCCTTCATAAGGCAGTACCAGCAGCTCAAGCCGTGGCGGAACTACCCGCGTTCGTCGCGTGAGCTGGCGTACGACGCGATCCGTGCGTACCGGCTTACCGGGCAGCCTCCCGCAGCTCCCACATCCGCAGGGCAGAGCGGCCCCTGACTGTCGTGGGTGCCTATAGGCGTAGCGGTCGACGAAGTCAAGGTCAGCAGCAGTTGGAGGTATTGGTTCTAACGGGTCTATCTATCCGTTCGGCCGCTGGGGCTGTTCAGACCTGGTTACCGTGCCCAGCATGAAGAAGCCCGACGTTCTGGAGCAGCTCCCCGAGCTTCAGGAGGCCGTGGACGCCGTGTGCGAGCAAGCGCCCTCCGAGGCCCGCCGCCGGCAGATCCGCGCCCACGCCCGTGAGCTGGTCCGTGCCCTGAAGCACCCCGACCACCCGCTGGCCATCGCCGACGACCTGGCCGACATCCTCGCCCGCGAATCGCTCCAGCAGTACGAGCGCCTGGCCCTGGTCGGCGAGCTGCGCGACCGCGGCGAGAAGCGGCCCACCAGCGAGGCGACCGCGATGGTGCGCTCCGGCGTGATGGTGCTCCTGCAGCGCGAACTCGGGCTGGAGGTCTTCCACCTGCGCCAGCTGGAGCAGCTGCCCGGCAAGGAGCCAGTCGACATCCGCCGGCGCGAGCGGCTGCGTGCCAGCCTGCAGACCCTCTCCGACGTCATCGGCACGGGTACCGGCTGGAGCGTCGAGCGCGGCCTGCTCACCGGGAAGTACCCGCTGCGGGTGCGGATGCTCGCCATGTCCTCGGTCGTCTTGGACACCGGCCCCCGCGTCGGGGAGCTGTGCGCGCAGCGACTGGAGGACCTCTCCCCCACGTTGGAGGAGATCCGGGTGCGGCGCCGGCCGCAGAACGTCCGCCCGGGCACCCCCGACGTCGTCGAGGTCTACCCGCTGCGCCGTGCGACCCGGGCCGCCCTGAAGCACTGGCTCCTGGTGCGCCGTCTGCTGATGACCGAGATGACCGGCGGCGCCGACTGGCTGTGGGTCTCGGTGCGCGGCAACCACGGCGGCGTCGTCGCCGAGGACGTAGAGCCGGAGTACCGGCCCGCCGGCACCGCCCTGCAGCCACGCGGCGTGGCCCGCAGCTACACCCGCACCGTCACCGCGGTGAACATCGACCTGGCGGGCACCGAGGGCTGGGAGCCGCTGCCCGTACGGATGGAGCAGCTGCGCCGCGGCGTCGCCGAGCCCGAGCTCTATCTGGTCCCGCCGTCCCCGGATGCCGAGCGCGCCGCCCGGCTCATGTCCGCGCTGGAGAAGGCCGGGCGGCGGCTGGCCGCGCTCCCGGACAACGAGGCGGTCGCCACCGCAGGGCGCGCGGACCGCAGGCAGGCGCGCGAGCTGCTGAGGGAGGCGTGGCGGGAGGGCATCGAGCACCGCGCCCAGCTCGCAGCCCTCGGCTCCTCCGGGCTGTTGGCGCTCGACATCCCGCGCACCGGCTGGGAGCCCGAGCTCCTGCGGGCGCTGGACCGCGCCGCGCACTTCACGCCGCTTTAGTCCTGTTGGACCCAACACCCCCGACCATCGCCGCAGGTCGGGGGTGTTCCTGCGTCCGGACCACTTCTAGCCAATATAGAGTTGGCCAACTCTATATTGACATAGCCAACTTGGAGTTGGCATTCTTGAGGGGTCGGGCCAGCCGGCCCGCACCACAGAGACACTCAGGGAGTTCCGTAGTGAAGATCACGAAGTGCGTCTTCTGCGCCATCGCCGCCGGTGAGGCCCCGGCCGAGATCGTCCGCGAGTGGGGCGACGCCGTGGCGATCCGCCCCCGCAGCGGCGGCTGCACCGACGGCCACGTCTTCGTCCTGCCGCGGGTCCACGTCGAGGACGCCGGCACCGACCCCGAGGTGACCGTCGCGGTGATGCGCCGGGCGGCCGAGCTCATGGCCGAGCTGCCCGCCGCCAACCTCATCACGAGCAAGGGCGTCGAGGCGACGCAGAGCGTCTCCCATCTGCACGTCCACATCGTCCCCCGGCGGGACGGCGACAACCTGCCCCTGCCCTGGACCCCGCAGCACGAGGCCCGCGCCGCGCGCACCGGTGCCACGGCATGAGCGCCGTCAACCTGGTCATGGCCCGCGAGCCCCTGCCCGCCGGTCCGGCCGTGTTCCTGGCCGGGCCCACGCCGGACAAGGCCACCCCGGTCCCCTCCTGGCGGCCCGCCGCCATCGAGGCCCTGGCCGCTCAGTGGACCGGCGGCCAGCCCCTGGCGGTGCTGACCCCCGAGTCCCGTAACGGCATCCGGGCCGACCGCTACGAGCACCAGGTCGACTGGGAGACCGAGGCCCGCGCCCACGCCGCAGCGATCCTCTTCTGGATCCCCCGTGACGTGCGGACGATGCCGGGCATGACGACCAACGTCGAGTTCGGCTTGGACGTCGCCTCGGGCAGGGCGGTCCTCGGCTGCCCGCCCGACTGCCCCAACCCCGAGCGCAACCGCTACCTGATCTACGTGGCCCGCCGTCACGGCGTCCCGGTGTGCACCACGCTGACCGCCACGGCGGCCGCCGCGCTCACGCTCGTCCACCGCGCCACCGCCCCCGTACTGCCGAACCATCAGGAGACGAAGTGACCGAGGCGACGTCGAGCGAGCTCGCCCGGATCACCCACGTCGAGACCGCCGCCGAGCGCACCGGCACCGACGGGATCGGCGAACTCGCGGACCTGGCCCCGGCCGCTGCCGCCGCGCTGAACCTGCTCGCCGATGCCATCAAGCGCGGCCGCGTCGACCAGGACGCGATCGTCGAGGCCCTCAAGGCCGCGAAGATTCACGAGGCGTTCGCCGGTGTCCTCGACGCCGCCGCCGACTCGGTGATGACGTCCGCCGAAGACCCGTACGACTTCGACGACCGCCTGCACGCCGACAACCTCGGCGGAGCGGCCTCCGACATCCGCCGCGCCTTCCACTGGCTCTGAGCCACCCCCACGGGCGGCGGCCGACATCCCAGGCCGCCGCCCATCAGACCTGTTAGACCTAACGACTCCAACCCTGGGAGACCGCATGACCCGCACCGAGACCATCCCCGCCGGACGGCGCCCCTGGGCGGTGGCCTGGCCGGAGTACGCGCCCGTGGACATCACGCCGCCGGAGCTGCGGCCGTCGGCGCTGGCCCGTCGGGTGCCCGACTGGGCCGAAGCCGCCCTCACGCCGATCGACGTGCCGGACTGGCCGCAGCGGCAGGCCGCCGCTCTCGTGCCGTTCCAGCTCGACCGGCGGGGCTGGCCCCTGCACCCGCAGGGCCGCACCGGCCGCGCCGGCCGCAACTTGGGACTGTGGGGCGAGAACGCCGCCGCCGACCCGATCGTGGTCGCAGGCACTGGCCAGGACCGGCGGCTCCTGCTGATCACCCGGGACGACATCGAGGTGGAGGCCATCCCGGGCGGCATGGTGGACCCCGGTGAAACGGCCCCGACCGCCCTCGTCCGAGAGCTCCGCGAGGAAACGGGCGTCGACCTGACCGATCACGTACCGACCATCCTCGGCCGGGACCTGGTGGACGACTGGCGCAACAGCGACCACGCCTGGGTGTCCTCGACCTCCGCCCTCTACCTCCTGCCCGCTCCGGTGGCCGCCGTCGCGGCGGACGACGCCCTGGATGCCAACTGGTACAGGTTCGGCTCCATCGACGAGCTCGAAGCGGCGATCACGGCCGCCGGACGCACCCTCTACGCCGCCCACCGGCCCCTGCTCCAGCGCGCCTTCGACCACCTCGACCAGGGCTAAAAGGGCACGCCAGCACAGGTCAGACCCGTTGGACTCAACAGGATCAACCCGGCCCCGTCCGTGAATCACGGACGGGGCCTCAGCGTGGCCTTGCAAGATCGGGCCGGCCGACCATGACGGTGCCGGACCAGCGTCGGATGCAGAACCGGGGTGGGGCACCTACTTGCTGAGCAGAACGTCCGACGGAATCTCGTCGACATGAGCGAAATCCGGTCGACTCGCACAGGTTCCTGTGGAATGCGCCGTTCCTCCTCAAGGATGGCCGTGCGTCCGGGGAGTTCGGACGCGCTACGAGGGGGAAAGCATGCGAGCTTCACGATCCACCACGTCCATAGCCGCTGTCGCCTGCGCGGTGACAGCAGCCTTCAGCTTCGGCACGTCGTCCGCAGCGGCACAGGACGGCTCCCTGGGCGAGTCCAAGACCCGGTACGTCGACATGGGCGGGGACGCGCGGCCCGCCGTCGAGGGCACGCTCGTCACCGAATGGGGCAAGACCAAGGCCGGAGAGTCCTACTCCTTCACCTACCGCGCCGGCGAGGCTAAGCCGAAGGACGACAAGGCCGCGGCCGCGAGGTGCTCCATCTACATCTCCGACGTGACCTTCCGCGGCGCTGGCGCCAACGCCTGGTTCAACTGGGAGACCTCGCAGGTCTGCAGCGGCTCGTTCGGGACCCAGCGCATCGAGACCCAGATGTGGCGCAGTTCCTGGAGCGGTCCGCGAGGCTACGACATCTGGCGCAAGTCCAAGTCCACGGCGAATTCGTTCATCGACTACGGCTGGTCGGTCGACTGCAACGACGGCGGCGGCACCTACACCTACTACCCTGTCATGAAGGGGTTCGCCACCGGCGTCGGCTCCAGCCCGACCACCCGAGCGGACAACGAACTCCGGAAGAACTGCGGCACCACGGCTCCGTAGGAGAAGACATGGCTCCGGCTCCCGAGGAACGCTACCCCCGCGAGGGCCGATCACTGGACCCGCGGAACAGCGAAGAGCGAGGTGAAGCTGTCACTTACTCCACCTCCACCTCGACCGTACGGCGGATCTGGTGGAGGGCCAGGGGAGTGCTGCGTTTGCCTGTACGGGCCAGACGCCAGCAGTAGACCGTGTAGCTGACATCTCACGTGAAGGGGCCCACGACCAGGTCGTGGGCCCCTTCACCATGGGTGCTGCACTCGGCAGCTCTCCGGAACACCTACCACCGTCCCTTGTCTCAGCGGGTCCTCGACCACGGAGTACGCCAGCACTGGTCAGACCCGTTGGACCCAACAGGCCCAGCCCGGCCCCGTCCGTGGTCGGGTTGCCGTTCGGCTCACCGGCGATCACGACCGTCGGTGACCCGGGCGCCGGCGGCACGTTGGACGGGGCGAGTGAGGAGCGGGGGTTCGCCTCCATGCCGCCGATCTTCCCTGTCCGGACGGGCACGGACGGGCGGATTCCCGGAATCGGGCGCCGCTTACGTTCTCGCCGGGGGCGGACCGTTCCCGGCTACGGTGGGCGCCCATGAACGCCTACATGCAGGCCGTGCACCGCGCCCTCGCCGCCACCGGCCAGACGCACCTCACCACCCGTGAGCTCGCCGCGCTCATCGACCGCGCCGAGGAGGCCACCGATCACGCGCACCACCTCCAGCGTCTCCACCCCGAACACGCCACCACCCGCGACCGCCTGCACGCCGCCGGCATGACCTGCGCCCGGATCGGCCTCCACGACCAGGGCGACCCGGAGTTCCTCGACGCGCTGCTGCAGGAACTC
Source organism: Streptomyces sp. SID8374 (assembly GCF_009865135.1). Lineage (NCBI taxonomy): Bacteria > Bacillati > Actinomycetota > Actinomycetes > Kitasatosporales > Streptomycetaceae > Streptomyces > Streptomyces sp. SID8374. The sequence goes on from NZ_WWGH01000004.1 coordinate 39,963, forward strand.
GCCCGCAAGTAACCCTGCCGGGCCCGACCGTGGCGTTCGTCCGCGGATCGCGGACTCAGTCGCGCGGAGAGGGCTCCGGTACGGGCAGTACGGGGATCTTCAGCTTCTTGAACCACAGCCGCAGTGCCTCGGTGACGCCGTCCTGCAGCTGCATCCCGGTCTGTTCCAGTGCCGCGTCCAGGCGCACGTCGTCCTCCAGGAGCAGCCGTACGGACATCTGGACCCGCTGGGGTCCGCGCTGGCGGCCGACGCGGCGGGGGCGCCGGGCGGCTCTCGTCCTCTCGGCTGCCGCCAGGGCGGCTGCGGCCTCCTCGGCCGCCCGGCGAGCGTGGACGCGGGCGGTCGTCGTACGCGCGGATCGGCGTAGCTGGGTGGTCTTCGCGGTGGTCACGTACGGGGCAACGCCGACGGTGCTGCGGCGTCACGGCCTGGGCATGTCAACGTTCTGCTGACGCAGCTCAGTGGCGGTTGGGCCTGTTGGGGTCAACAGGGGTGTTCTCCGGGCGGGGTGATGTGGTGGCGGGCCTCGGCCAGTTCGGCGAGCAGCCCCAGGGCCTGGTCGCGTACGGCGGCGGCACCGAGAGGGTGGCTGGCGACGGCATCGTCGGGAACCTTGTCGGCCAGGACGTGCCGCAGGCTGTGCAGCCGCCCGGCGAGGGCGGGGCCGTCCAGCTCCTTCGTCCAGGACGTCAGCGTCTCGTCGGAGGCGGTGTGGGAGAGGGCGGGCCAGGTGCCGTTGAAGGTGGCCAGGTCGAAGACCGCCCCGCGCAGCCGCGCCTCGTTCTCGTGGCACCAGACGGCACCGGCCCGGTCACGGGCCCGTTCGGCACGCTGGCGTTCGGGGTAGCGGTCGCCGTGGTAGCTGGCGGCGTCGCGCTCCAGGCGTACGAACCGGCTCTCGGCGCTGGAGCGGGCGGTCAGCCCGAGGGCGTCGGCGACCTGCTGCCAGGACGCCCCGCGGTTGCGGGCGGCCCGGGTGAGGTCGCGCTCCAGGGTGTCCAGGGCCGCGCGGGCCTCGTCGAGCTGGGTGAGCGCGGCCAGGACGTCGTCGGCCGGCACCTGCGCCTGCTCGCCGTCGGGGAGGGCGCCGTACCCGTCGGCGGCCGCGCGTACGGCGTGCATCACGCGGACCGGGTCGATCCAGTCGCGGCCGCCGCCGTACCGCGCCAGCAGCAGCGCCTCGGCTTCCTGCAGTCGCTGTTCGCGGGTCTCGTAGTCGGGCTTCGCCATGCCGGGCAGCCTGCCACCGTCCACCCCGTGTCCGCGAATCGCGTACGGGAGCCGGCGACTCCAGCCGTCGGAGTTCGCATATGCGGATGATCTAGCACAAACGACGGCCTGACCTGGCCGGATGCCCGCACTCCCGGGCGGGGCGATCATGCAGAACAGGCCCGAGAAGAGGCGTGAGGGGGGCCAGGAGCGCCGATCTCCACTCCGGCGCCGGGGAGTGCGGATCAGGCTCCGGGAGCCGCACAGGACCGGCCAGGGACGCCCCACCCCGCTCCTGTAAGTCGCCGCGCGGAGCGCGTCTGTCGTCCCTCGGCGAAGCCGAGAGGGATGAAGGGCTGTGCCCGTAGGGCTCCTTTCAGTGCCCTGACCTGCACGGACTTCCCCGGGACGCCCCACAGCGAGGCCCCGTCACCCGAATGGGTGACGGGGCCTCGCCCCCTCCTCTGGGCTATTAACAGGCCCTTGCGCTCGTTACCGGCCGGTGTTGTCGCGCCCATGACCGCAGGTTCCCGGCTCTCCGCCGGATCCCAGCCCGGGTCACGGCCTTGGCCAGCAGTCCGAGGGGGTCAAGATCGTTTACGCCGGGACGGGCCCGAAAGGTGTCCTGACCTGGGGTGTTGGGTGCGGCTCGCACCGCACCCAACACCCGGGGCGGGGGCGCAGGGGCCAGTTAATAGGCGGCGGTGTCCCGAAACGGGACACCGGCCCGCACGGGCCTGCGACGCCGACTTCTGCAGAACCGTGCGATAAGCCCGGCCGGGAACGACGCAGCCCCCGGCGCAGAGCGCGCCGAGGGCTGCCGGTGTGTGACTACCCCCGCACCGTGTCATACGGAGCGGACAGCGTCGCGGGCTCAGCTGCCTGGCCGCGCCGACGCCATGTCGTTGGGCCGGTCGACCAGGCGGTGGTACTCGGGTTCGAAGCGCACCGGGACCGTGCCGCTGCGCTGCCACCCGTGGGCCGCGATGATGTCGGCCTCACCACGGCGCTCGGGCACGGTGCCGTCGGTGTCGGGACGGTGCAGCACGATCGCCGCAGTCGCGTCGACCAGGGCCGCGTCCCCTGGGAGCAGGTCCGCGAGCGACGGCACCGTACGCTCCTGCCCCCATTCGGTCCGCTCCAGGTGGGCGGTAACCAGGACGGCAGCCTGCCGGTCCTCGGCGATCTGCCGCAGGACGGCCAAGGTCGCACCTTTCGCGAGTTCGCCGTCCGCCGCCATGGCGTAGTCGTCCACGATGATCAGGTCCACGTCCTCGACCTGGTCGAGCTCCTGGACGATCTGCTCGGGTCGGCGGAGGTCTCTCGGCGTCCACGTCCACAGCCGGGTCTCGCTGAGTGAATCGCTGGCCCGGCGCAGCCTGGTGATGCGGCCCTCGTTGAGGGTCTCCCACCGGTCGACGTTCGTGGAGGACTCAGCGGCGAGGAAGTTGCCCAGCAGCGTGCCGTGGTCCACCTGCAGGTTGGTGAAGGCGACAGCCCTCCCGTCGGCGAGGTTGTGCCGGGCCACGGTGAGCGCGAAGGCGCTGGTGCCGGCGGAGGGCCGCCCGGCCACAGCCGTGACCTTTCCGGCGGGAAGCGGACCGGCTAAGGCGTCGAAGTCGGAGAGTCCGGTGAACAGAGGTGGGCGGATCATGGGTAGTTCCCTCCCGAATAATTCGTACTGACATTCGATTTCAGGTGCGGGCCATGTCGACGAACCGGCTGTAGTGGCCCTGGAAGGCGGTGGTGATGATCGTCGTCGGCCCGTTGCGGTGCTTGCCGACGATCAGGTCGGCCTCGCCTGCACGGTCGGACTCCTTGTCGTACTGGTCCTCGCGGTGCAGCAGGATCACCACGTCCGCGTCCTGCTCCAGCGAACCGGACTCCCTCAGGTCGGAGACCATCGGCCGCTTGTCGGTGCGCTGCTCGGGCCCGCGGTTGAGCTGCGAGAGCGCGATGACCGGCACCTCCAGTTCCTTGGCCATCAGCTTGAGCTGGCGGGAGATGTCGGAGACCTCCTGCTGGCGGCTCTCGGGGCGGCGGCCGCCGCCGTACTGGAGCAGCTGGAGGTAGTCGATGACGACCAGGTCGAGCTTGCCGCGCTGCTTGAGCCGGCGGGCCTTGGTGCGGATGGACATGGCGGTCAGCTCGGGAGAGTCGTCCAGGAGCAGGGCCCCGGCGTCGACCCGGGCCTTGGCCTTGCCCATCCGGTTCCAGGCGGCCTCGTCGAGCTGACCGGAGCGGATGTGGTGCAGCGCGATGGAGCCCTCGGCGGACAACAGCCGCATGTGGAGCTCTTTGCGGCCCATTTCCAGGGAGAAGAACGCGCTGGTGAGCTGGTGCTTGAGGCTGGCGGCCCGGGCGATGTCCAGACCGAGCGTCGACTTGCCCATCGCCGGGCGTCCGGCGATCAGGATGAGCTGGCCGGGCTGCAGGCCGAGGGTGAGGCTGTCGAGGTCGGCGAAGCCGGTCGGCACGCCGGTGAGCTCGCCGGGCTTGCGCTTCCCGGCGGCCTCGATGTCGTCGAAGGTCTCGTCCATGCCTTCCGAGGCGTCCAGCAGCGACTCGTCGCCTCGGTGGCGGACCACGCCGTACAGGCGCTCCTGCGCCCGCTCGACCAGTTCGTCGGTGTCGCCGTCGCGGGCGTAGCCGCTGGCTGCGATGGCCGTACCGGCGATGACGAGGTTCCGGGCGACGGCGGCCGCGTAGACGATCTCGGCGTAGTACGAGGCGTTCGCCGCCGTGGGCACCTGCTGGACCAGCGTGTGCAGGTAGGCCGCACCGCCGATCTTCGTCAGCTCGCCGGTCTTGGTCAGGTGGGCCGCCACCGTGATCGGGTCGGCGGGCTCGCCCTTGCCATGGACGTCGAGGATGGCGCGGAACACGGTCTCGTGCGCCGGCCGGTAGAAGTCCGGGCCCTGCAGGACCTCAGCGACGTCCCCGATCGCGTCCTTCGACAGCAGCATGCCGCCCAGGACGGACTGCTCCGCCTCCAGATCCTGGGGCGGGACGCGCTCGAAGTCGCGCGGGTCGACGTCCTCGCCGGAACCGGCGCGGGCAGGACGGGTGGCTACGCTCATGATGGATCTCCGTTCACGGGATTCGGGCAGCGGCCGGACCGGGCAAGGTCTCCGGCCGCTGCTGTCGTTCGGGGAAGGCCGGGCGGTTCAGGACGCGGCGGCAAGCACCGGGGCCTGACGGCACTCGCACGGGCCGATCGGCAGGAAGGTCTCCGGGTCCTCGGCAAGGCCGGACCCGTTGCACTTCGAGCACTTCGGCGCGGCCGCCGCCGGGTGACCGACCGCACTGGTCGGGACCGGCGGAAGCTTCTTCAGGTGGTTCCGGTAGACCGCCACCACGTTGAAGACCCGGTCCGGGTCGCAGCTGCGGGCCAAGTGGCTACGTAGCTTCGGGATCGTCCAGCCCTCTGCCAGGGCGTCGGAGGCGAGCGGCAGCAGCATGTCCTCGACCTCCGCCCGGTTCATCCGGTCGCGGCCCGGCAGCCCGAGCAGCATCTCCAGGAGCTCTTCCCCCTGGCCGTCGCGCGGCGCGGGCACCCCGGCAGCAGCAGCCGGAGCGGGGTTGTCTTCCGGCGCAGCCGTCTCTCTCGTCGTCTCCGTCTCGGTGTCCGGTGTGACGGACGTTGCCGCTGCGTCTGCTGCGGAGGGAGAGAGAGAAGATCCAGAGGAAGACACCAGAGGAAGATCGCGTTCCTGCTGGTCATCCCCCGTGAGCGGGTCGGAAATCCGACCCTGTGGGTCGGAAATCCGACCCGACGGGTCGGAAATCCGACCCGCTTCCCCATCCGGGTCGGATTTCCGACCCGCTTTGGAGACGTCCTTGTCAGCCCCGTCAGCGTCCTTCTCGACGAGCTCGGCGAGCGCCGTACCGAGGGCCCTGAGCTTGTCCTCGGCGTTCCGCCAGCCCGCGTAGTCGACCGGCGCGTCATCGTTGATGCGCAGGCGCAGCGGCTTCATGAGGGCGCTCTCGCGCGAGGACGTCTTGATGGGCTGACCCTCGGGAGTGGTCACCAGACCGACCTTGGTGAGGCCGTCGAGAATGCCCCGGACCCGGGTGAGGCTGCTCGGGCCCTTGCCCTTGCCCGGGCCCGGGATCAGCTCGCACAGCTTCCGGAGCGTGAGCACCCGGACGTGGTTCTTGAACTTGTCGACCACCAGGCCGCGCAGCACGAGGTAGCCGCGGACCTCGCCGTCCTTGAGGTCCTCGCACAGGGCGATCCAGTCCTTGACCCGGGTGTCGTACCAGCCGTCGTTGTCGGGCCCGTACAGCTCGACCACCTGGTCCGGGGTCACCACCGGGACCTTCGGGCGCTTGGGAGTGCTCATCGGGTCACCGCCGGCGCGGCCGGGGCGGGAAGGACGCGCGAGGGCGCCGGGGTGCTAGTCACCCGGCCGTTGTATCCGCCAAAGCGGACACCCCCATCGGGGCAGGTCAAACGGGCTTCAACGCAATCTGTAGTCATCACGGCGCCTTCGTACGCGGCCGCGACGGTTAGCGTCGCGGGCTCCGCGGAGGCGAGCCGGAAAAGGTGGTGCTGCTGGTGGTGCATGGGGTGCGAACTCTCCCAATCGGGGTAGAGAGTCGCACGTCGGTGATCATCATCGGATAGCTCACACGGCACCCTGTGGTGCTGCGCTTCCGATAGGAAGACGGCTATCCTGGCGATTGGTGACCGGGCCCCGAGGGGTCGGGAGCCCGGCGTTACCGCCGACGTACGACTCAGGCGCTGTTGGCTATGGCAGGCCAGTGACTGAGTCAAAAGTTGAGATCGAGAGCCGCTCCTGTTCCCGCAGGGGCGGCTCTCGGCATTACGGGGCGCGAGCGTGCATGACGCACATGATGGGTCCGATCCGCAGGTTGGGGAAACCGGCGATGAGCTGGTAGAACGCGTGATCGCATCCGATCGTGCCGGACGCCGTCGTGGTGTTGTACCGGACACCGGGCACGGATACTCCGAGATCCCGTTCTCCGGGAGAGAACTTGTGGAGGCATCCCGCCACACGGGAAGCACGGCCCGCCATCGGCGTGTCACCGTGTCCCGCTAGCCCGCAGACAGCGGGTACGCGTAGCCTGCAACGCATCGCAGGCACCTCCTGTTCAGGTGCTTGGTCACGAGCGCCGACCACCACAACCGGCGACGCGACCGGCAGGCCCCGTACGGGGCCTGTCCGCGTTTCGCGGGCCATCATCCACCTTCCGGGCGGTCTACGTAGGCTCAGTGCGAGTTTCCGGAGTGTCGCCGCAGCCCAGCGCGCTGAGTACGGTCACCGGGTGGCCGTCGTAGGCGCCCCGGTTCCGGGGCGCCTACGAAACTCAGGCCAAAGGAACTTCGAAGCGCAGCTTCCAGCCCGGGCCCAGGGTGTGGCGGGTGACCTCGACGATGCGGCCGTCCTGGGTGACGCCGGTGTGCGTGATCGTCAGAAGCTGATCTCCGGGCTGAACGCCGAGGGCTTCCGCCTGCTCCGCCGTGGCCGGGCGCTGCTCGACGTCCTCGACGACCGAGTCCTGAGCCAGGCCGGCCTCGGACATGCGGGAGATGATGCCGCCAACCCCGGTGTCGAGCTGGGCGACAGCGGGAGCGGCCTCGGCCACGAATCCCGGGATGTAGGAGTCGGCGAGCTGGACCAGGCGCTCGCCCACGAACATCCGGCGAGCCCGAAGCACCACCTCATCGCTGGCGGCGACGCCGAGCAGCTCGGCGATTTCGGCCGGAGCAGGGCTTCGGCCGACCTCGACCTCGGAGCGGGGGATGGCGCCGCTGCGCTTGATCTCAGCTTCGAACGCGCCATGCGAACCGCTCTCCTCCCGCTGGGCCGTGCGGTACCGGCTGCGGGCATCGCGGGTGATTGTGCCGTTGGCGTCAACGGTATTGCTGGCCATGCAGTGTGCTCCTGACTTCCGTCGTGTGTTGATTGGGTTATTCCGGCTGGTCGACGGACCAGCTGTAGGAGAAGTGCCAGAGGTTGGCTGGCACCACGTGCAGGCAGACCTCGACGACCCGGCCGTCCGCCGTCCTGCCGATATGAGTGATCTCGACGACGGACCGGTCGGCCGGGATGCCGAGGGCAGATGCCTCTTCCTTCCCCGGCTGTCGGATCTCAAGGTGTTCGGTCATGGACGTCTGCTGGTAGCCCAGCTCCGCTAGGCGCGAGATGGACCCGCCCGGACCGGTGTCCTCCTGTTCGAGGGCCGAACCGAAGGCCACATCGCCGGGGAAGTAGCTCGTGGCGATCTGGACCACGGTGTCGTCGGCGTACATCGTCCGCTCGCGGACTGCAGTGGACTTGCCTCGCCGTGACACCCCCAAAATCTCGGCGACCTTCTGCGGAGGCTGACCCCGGTAGACCCGCGACACGCTCTTCGGGGCCATCCCGAGGTTTCGGATCTCCGTATCGAACGCACCCCGCGAGCCGGCCGCTTCGCGGGCCACTTTGGAGTAACGGGACGTCGCGTCGCGGTGGATCTTCTCCAGAATGCTGGAGACGTAGGTGCCCTGGCCCTTCCGGCTGACGATCAGACCCTTGTCCTCTAGCGCCCGGTAGGCGTTGCGAACGGTGTCGTACGCCCAGCCCTTGGTGTCCACCAGTTCACGGATCTGCGGCAGCAAGCTCCCGGGCGGGCGGTCCCCGTTTCGGATCTCCTGCTCCAGCTCGTTGGCGAGCTGGAGCCACTTAGGCGTTCTGCCCTCGGTCACGCGGCCGTCCTCCTGTCGCGTTCATCGTGCGGGCTCAATGTAAGCAGATCTAGTTCTGATCCGCACGACGCGAATCTAAACACGATTACCAGCGACTACGCCATGCAGAACTAGGTCTGTTGACAACCTGGGCGGGTGGTGCTGTCATTCTTCTCGTCGCACCACTTCAGACCTAGTTCTGAAGTGGGCGGCGAATAGGACAGCCATGCCAAAAACGGCGTCACCGGACCTTCTCGGAGCTGTACCGAGCCCGGTGGACCAGGAAGAACTCCACAGAGAGCTATGAGGAACAGAGCAACCCTTTGCGCAGGTCAGTTGGCCACGTGGGCCGCCGGCGCGAGGTGAACGTCCAGACAGATTCGGCCCGGCGCATCACCTGTACGGGATGTGCCGTGGCCGTGGCCGTCTGGCCACCAGCGGCACCTTCCCCGCCCGAATGGGCGCAGCCCCGGGATCAGCGCCTTGCACGCGCCCCCCGGGGCCACTTCGGAATCCAGCTCACGACAGGAGTGGACCCGCAATGATCAGTATTCCCGACCCGGCCACCGGCACCCTCGCCGCCGCCATCAAGCTCCGTACCGACGCGTCGCAGATCCTCGGAGTCGACGTCGACCTGATCCTCGGTCCCGTCGTCGGGACCGAGGGCGACTTCGCCCGCCAGGCCCGCGAGGACGCCCTCGCCGACATGGTGGACACCGGCTTCGTCTGGCCCGAGCAGGTCGCCCGCCGCGCGGCGGGCGCCGAGATCCTGCTGGAGGAACTCGACGAGCTGGAGTTCGCCGCCGGCCTCGTCGACCTCGACCTCGGGGCGGTGGCCTGATGGCGGACACCGCCCCCACCACCCGCCAGCTCCTGGCCCAGGTCCTGGAGAAGGTGACCACCAACCCGGACGAGTGGTCGGTGAAGGACACCGAGACCATCTCCCGCCTGAGCCGGGCCGCCGAGTACGAGGAGGCGGCCGAGAAGGTCGCCTCCGTACGGACCGGAGGGTGGCCGCTGTGAGCCGCACCGCGCTCGTCGTACGCGGCCTGGTCCGCGCCGGCCTCGACGCCACCAGCCGGATGCCGTCGCCGATGCTCCTGCTGCTGGTGCCGCTGCTCGCGCTGCTGGCCTACGGCTCCGGGACCGTCCTCCTCGACGCGCTGACCGCGCTGGTCACCGCCGTCGCCCAGATCCTCAAGGCCGTGTGCTGGCTGGCCGCGCTCGCCGTGACCGCCCGCCTGCTGCACCGCCTGATCGACCAGCACCTCCACACAGCCCCGCCCACCGCCTCCACCAGCGCCAGGGAGCCCGCCGCATGATCCGGATGATCCGCACCAAGAACCTCCGCGCTCTCCAGGAGGGCGCGGAACTCGCCTCCGTCCTGGAGGCGGACCTTGAAACCGCCGAGACCACGATCGAGGCGGGCAAGGAGAACCAGGCCCGGGACGCCGAGCAGCTGCAGAAGCTGTCCGGCGAGGCCCGCGACCTGCGGGTCGAGCTGGTGGCCGCCGAGTCCCGCAACAAGGACTTCGCCCGCCTCGTCGAGCTGCTGGGCCGTGCGACGCAGTACGCCTTCGACGCCGCCGACGCCCCGGTCCACGTGGTCCAGCACGAGGGCAGGGCGCGCAGCGCTCACCGCGACGGGGCGTCCGCCCGGGCGGCCACGCCCTACCCGGACGACAACTGGGTGACGTCGCTGGACCCGGACTCCGACCCGCTGGGTTGGAGGATCACGGCGACCACGCCGCCGCCGCTGGCACCTCCGGAGTGCGCGGGCGAGATCGAGGCCCTGCTGGAGCGCCTGGAGCGCCCGGCGCTGGAGCAGCTCGCCGAGGCCGACAGCCTCCAGGAGCTGACCCGTCAGCTGGAGGCCGCCCGGTCCCAGCGCGACACGGCGATGCAGGACACCGACACCGCCGCGGCCGCGCTGACCGCCGAGGCCCTGGCCCACGCGTTCCACCGCACGGCGGTGACCGCCGTGGTCACCGAGATGGCCTTCGCCCTGCTCAGCAGCGACACCGACGCCTCCGTCCGCGAGGTGTCCGGGCTGCTGCTGCGCCATGCCGACCTGTTCGGCATCGACCCCCACGGGCCGAAGACCGGCGCCGACGCCATCACGAAGGGAGCGGTCGCATGAGCGGCGTGCTGAGGATCCGCCGGGGCGTCCGGGACGACTGGACCGGTGCCGACTTCGACTCCTACACGGTGCTCACCGAGCTCGGCGCCACCCGCCCGGCCGCCCTGGTCACCCGCGCCCGCCGGGGCCGGCCGCTGCGCCGCGCCTTCCGCGCCGCCCTGCGCACCGTCACCGTCACCGTTCACTCCACCCCCCGCATCCCGGCCACCGCCGGAAGGAGGTTCACCCGATGACCGCAGCACCCGAGGAGAAGCCGCAGCTCTCGTGGGCCGAGCAGTCCGCGAACGCCGAGAAGATCCGCGCCGAGGCCGACATCGCCCGGGAGCGGGACGCCGAGGAACGCCGGCGCCGCGATCTCCTCGACGCCCCGGAGATCGCCAAGGCCCAGGCCCGGGCCGAGGCTGTGGAGCGCAAGGCCCGCGAGGACCGCGAAGCCGAGGACCGGGCCCGTGAGGAGCGCCGGAAGGCCGAGACCGCCGAGGCCCGGCGCCTGGCCGAGGTCCAGCGCCGCGAGCAGCGCGCCGCCAAGGCCGTCAACGTCGGCGTCGCCGCCGCCCTGCTCGTCGCCCTCCCTCTGCAGATCCGGGCGTTCTGGAGCCCCGACCGCCCCTGGGAGGTCGTCGTCCCGTTCGTCCTGGAGGGCCTGGCCTGGGTGTTCATCCGCCAGGCCGAGGCCGCCATCGCCGCCCGCCGGATGGTGTGGCACTACCTCGTCGGCGTCTTCGCCTGCTCGCTGTTCGCCGCGACGGTCAACGTCCTCGACGGGTTCCTGCACACCGAGATCGGCCCGATCTTCGGCGTGGTCGGCGGCGTCTGCTCGCTCGCCGGACCCGGCATCAAGGTCATCCACGAGTTCGGTGCCCGCGACAAGCAGGCAAAGGCGACCCGGGCCGAACGCAAGCTCGCCGAGGCGCAGGCCAAGCAGGCTGAGGCCGAGGCCAAGGCCCGCGAGGTCGACCTCGACCACAAGCGGAAGACCGAGGCCGCCCGCCGCGAGGAGCAGCGTGTGGCCGCCGAGGCCAAGCGGGCCGCCGAGGCCGAGCGCCTCACGGCCCAGGACGAGCAGCGCCAGGCGACGTACCCGGAGGTGTGGGAGCGGTACGAGGCGATCCTCGCCGCGCATCCGCTCGGGTCCATCTCGCGCGACCGGGCGTGGACCGACGCGCAGCGCGCCGCCGCGCACTCGGCGGTGTGGGACCGGTACACGATGCTCGTCACGGCGGCCCCGGCCACGGTCCGCGCGGTGGACCTGTGGCCCGCCGCCTGGCGGTCGGTCTACGCCCTGCCGGTCGGTCAGACCCCCGAGACGCTCCGGGCCGAGCTCGCTGCCCGGGCGGCCGTCGACGAGGTGCTCACCGAGGCCGACTACACCTCCGAGCGGGCGGCCGTCGACGATCTGCTCGCCGATCTGTTCGGCGGCGACGACGACGATCCGAGCGGCGCCCGCAAGGGCGGCCGTGGAGGACCGTCGGGAAGCCCCACAGCCCTTGGGCGTAAAGGGCTCCAGGGGCCCGGGCGGACGTCCGGCAAGACGCCCGCCAAGCCCCTGGACGAAGACGACCTGCAGAAGGTCCGCGACCTTGCCGACGAGCTCGGTGACGCGGCCCTGCTCTCCGCCAAGAACGTCCGCCAGGCGATCGGCGGCGGAGCCAACGAGTACGTCTGCCGCGTCCGCGACGCGGTCAAGGCGGAGCGGGGAGCCGAGTGATGAACATTCCCCAGGTCCTGACCGGCACCGTGTACGAGGCGGTCGTCGAGCGCAGCGACGGGCTCTGCGAGTGCGATCTGCGCGAGCCGGGGAACTGCGGCCTCGGCCCGGTCAAGTTCCACTTCAGCGGGCAGCGGTGCCGTGAGCACGGGACGTACCGCGCCCCGCTGGTGGCGACGCCGCGCGACCCGGAGGTCTCCGACCGGGACGCGGTCACTCTGCCCGCCGCCGAGGTGATCGTCCTGTGCCGTGGCTGCTACACCCGCCGCCGCAACCGGACCGCCAAGGAACGCGACGCCCGCAACCAGGCCGCCCTCCTCGCCGACGAGAACGCCCTCTTCCCGTCAGACCTGTTGCCCCCAACAGGCCCAACTGCATCCGAACAGCAGCGGGAAGTGGCGTGAACCGCCGACCCGTGAATCCCGGAAGGACACCGCGCATGCCCCGCCTCACCCGCGCCGCCCGCTCGGCCGCCGCCTGCGCCCTCTACGTGGCGCACACGCTGCTCATCCTGTGGGCCGCGTCCGCCGCCGCCGCGTTCTCCTGGCGCAGCGGCTACACCCTCCCGTACGACACCGGCGACAACGCCCTGCTGACGTGCGCGGCCGTCTTCGCCCTGCTGGCCGGCGGGGCGGTCGCCACGCTCCCGGAGCCCTGGATCGCCAAGGCCCGGCACGCGCTGAAGGGCAGCCCGATGGGGCGCTGCCCGGCGTGCGACGGACCGGTCCCGGCCGCCGCGATGGTCGACGCCCGCCCCGGCTCGGTCGGGCCCGTCCCCATCTTCGACTCCTCCCTCGTCCCGCAGAACGGCGAGAAGACGCACCCGAAGGAGACCCGCTGATGAGCGACTCGGCCGCCAAGCCCCACCGCCGGATGCCCTGGCGTCTGGCCCTCCTGGTCCCCGCCGCCGCCTACCTCGCCATCTGGCGCGGCATCCCCGGCGTCACGCCGATGCTCACCTTCACCTGGATCACCGGCCTGCTCACCGGCGGCGCCCTGGTCGCCGCCGGGATGTGGGGCCCGGCCCTGCTGACCGCCGCCGCCCACGCCCAGAAGGAGGGCGCGGCCCGCCGCAAGGCCAAGGCCCAGAAGGCCGCGATCAAGGCCAAGGCCGCCGCCGAGAGCCACCGGTAGCTCACCGATCAGCGGGGCCCGCAGCTTGCCCGGCCCGGGCCCCGCTTCCCCCACCCCCCTTGATCACATCCAGAGAGCGAGGAGCTCCAGCATGACCGACATCTCCCCCGAGCCCGCAGCGGGCGGGCCGGGCGACGAACCGATCCCCGACGACCTCAGCAACCTGTTCGCCGACGACCCCGAGCGGGGCGACCAGCTGGAGAAGCTGGCGCGCGCCGCCGTACGGGGCACCAGGGGCGGGATGGCGGACGCCACCACCGGCACCCCCCGCGACCTGCCCGTCCTGCCCGAGCCCGCCAGCCTGGTCTTCGAGGACGACGAGGACCAGGAGCACACCGGCACCCTGGTGCCCGCGCCCCGGACGGGTACGGACGCCTGGAGCTGGAAGGACGCCTTCCCGCCCGGCACGTTCGACTCCGCGGCCTGGGCCCACCGCAAGAAGGTGGCCCTGCACAAGCTGGCCTGGCACGCCGGACACAGCCACCTCTACGCCTGGCGGCTGACCCGGCTCTCCGGCATCGGGATGGTGGCCGGCGCCCGGGACGGCTGGCACTACTACTCCGCCCAGGAGTACGCCGACATGGTTGACACCGCCCGCCGCAAGGGCCTGAACCCCGACATCGTCGCGGCGCTGCGCGAGGAGCGGCTGGAGACCGCCCGGGCCCGGCGGCGCGAACCGCTACTCGTCGGCGCGACCACCGCCGTGCTCACCGCCATCGCGGCCGCCGTCGCCGTCGCCGACGTCTACGGGCTGCTCGCCGCCTCCCCGGCCGCTCTGCTCACCCTGGGCATCCTGTCCGCCCTGGGCCTGCGCGAGCACCGGCGCCGCAACCCCGAAGCGGCCCTGTCCGCCGCGTTCGCCCTGTCCGCCGCCTCCACGGCCGAGGACGCCCCGCTCACCGACGACCTGCTCAACCGGATCCTGCGTACGGCGAAGGTGTTCACCAAGGACGAGCACCAGATCACGCTGCTGGAGCCGATCCGCCCGGCCGAGATCAACGGGGTCCTCGCAGTTTTCAAGCTCCCCGACGACCTCCAGGTCTCCTCGCTCGTCGCGAAGAAGGAGGCCATCGCCGGCGCCCTCGACGTCGAGCCGCACTGGATCGACATCAAGGAGGACGGCTCCCCCCGGCGATGCTCCTTCTGGTACTCCTCGAGCGACCCGTTCGGGAAGCCGCGCACCTCCCCGCTGGTGGACGAGCCCGAGCGCCAGGACGTGTGGAACCGCGGCATCCTGATCGGGTTCAACCGGCGCGGCCTGCCGGTGTACCTCAAGCTCCGGCACGTCATGGCCCTGCTGGGCGGGATGTCCCGTACGGGCAAGGGCATGCTGCTGCGCAATCTCATCGTCGGCCTGGGCCTGGACCCGCGCGTCAACCTGCGCCTGGTCGCCGGAGCCAAGCCCGGTGAGCACCGCGGGTACGGGCCGATCTGCTCCACCTTCTTCGGCCGTCGCCCCGAGCGGCTCATCACCCTGCTGGAGGCGTTCCTGCGCGAGGCGTACCGGCGCGAGGGCGTCCTGGAGGACCAGGGGCGGGCCAAGTTCGGTGAGAAGGACCTGGACGAGTTCCCGCTGGAAATCCTCATCATCGACGAGTACAAGCAGTACGCGAACGCGTCGGTCCGGATTCCCGACCCGACCGACGACGAGGGAAGGCGCACCTTCAAGGCGTGCGACCGGATCGCCGAACTGATCGAGGAGATCGCCGCGTTCGCGGCCGCGCTCAACATGACCATCCTCATCTCCACCCAGGACCCGGACGCCAACACCGTCCCGCGCGGCTACAAGTCCAACACCGGGGCGCGGGCGGCCACCCGTACCGGCGGCGCTATCCAGACCAACGCGATCCTGAAGGACGGCGCCACCGGCGCCGGCCTGCGCGCCCATGAGATCCCGGAATCCCTTGCAGGCGGTGCCATCGTCGATATCGACGGGGCTCCCGGCGAACTCATCCGCTCCTTCTTCATCGAGGACGAGGAATTCGACGGAGCGGCGGAGCTGATCCGTGCCGGTCTCTATCTCCGCGAGGAGCTGGGCCGGGCGCCGGGGCAATTCGTCGACCGAATCGAGGAGTACCTGATCGAGGTCACCGGAGCGTCCTCCCTGGCAGGCGGGCCCACCGGATCTGGGCGCCCCGGCCCGCTGACGGACACCGCCGTCATGGTCGAGACCACCACGGTCCTCACCCACATTCTCGACGCGTTCGCCAAGGCCGGGGACGTCGACCGGCTGCGGACCGCCGACCTGCTCCCGCTCCTGGCCGCCCTGGACCCCGACACCTTCAGCTACGAGGCGCTCGGCGTCGAGGAGCCCGACGCCGACGCCGACGAGAAGGCGGTGAAGGCGGCCACCGCCGCATACAACCGGGCCGGTGGCCGGCGCCTGGCCGAAGAGATCGCCAAGGTCCTGGACGGGACTGACCACGAGCTCTTCACCCGCGAGTGGACCACCGCCCCCCGGGGCCGCGGCTACCTCCTCGCCGAGGTCCGCCAAGCCGCTGGGATTGCCCCGGAATGACCCATGCGACGGCCATGCGACGCGATGTGTCGTCGCAGGTCAGCGCATGAGACGCCGATGCGACGCCGCCGCCGATCATGCGACGGCGTCGCATCGGCCCGCCCCTCGTCGCACCACCGTCGCAACCTCTGACCTGCGAAGACGTATCGCATCGCATCCTGTCCCGCATCCACAAAACACCGCAAAACGATCACGCCAGGGAGACCCGCCGATCATGCCCGCCGCCGACCGTTTCACCCCCGCCACCGAAGGAGCAAGCCCCGTGAGCGAGTCCACCGTCGACCAGGCCACCGCCGACCACGTCCGCCAGCTCCTGGCCGAGGCCAGGCTCGTCGAATCGGCCTTCGAGCCCACCCCGGCCGCGACCGCCGCACCGGCCGCCCCGACCGTGCCCGTACCGCCCCCGGGCTACACCCTGCGCACCACCCACCGCACCACCGCCGACGGCGGCAGCGAGGTCGTGCACGAGGTCGTCCCCCTGGCCCCCGTCCCGGCCGCCGGACCGGTCGGCTCCGCCGCGGCGGCCGCCCACAGCCCGGCAGTGCGCCGGAGCCTGCCGGACTGGCTCACCGGCAACACCCGCGTCCTGAAGGCGATGGTCGTCGTCGGCGGCATCGGCACGGTGGCCGGCCTCGCGGCGGTCTACGGACCGGCCGTCGGCGCGGGCGCCGCAGCGGCGGCCGCCGGGCTGTGGGCCGCCACCCTCACCATCCTGAAGTTCGTCGCCGCGGTGGTCGTCGGCGTCGTCGTCATCGGCGCGCTGACCGGCAGCGGCTCGAAGAAGAAGACGGGCACCTTCGAGGGCACCATCCAGGGCACCTGGAAGCAGGACTGATGCCCGGGCCCGTGCAGATCGTCTTCAAGGGCTCGCCTCTCTTCGGCGGCCAGGCGGTCAAGTGCCCGCAGGAGACCCGCGTCATCCCCTCGAAGGTCATCCGCCTCTACGTCACCCCGGCCGGGGTGGTCGGCACCTGCGGACTCACCCACCGCCCCCGGGACGAGCGGGGGCGCAAGACCCAGCCCGCCGAGTGCGTCTTCGAGGTCCCGCACGTCACCAAGGACGAGCTGGCCGCGCTCGCCGCGCCCGGCAAGACCGGCCGAGTGAGCGGCAGGCTCCCCACCGGCAAGGTCATCGACGTCCAGATCATCTCGCTCGGCGCGGAGGCCAAGGTGGGCGCCGGCGGAGGGAAAGCCGCTCAGGCGTTCGCCGCCGCCAAGGGCGGCAAGGGCGCGGCCGGGGCGAGCGCCGCTCCGGCCAGGGTCCAGCGTGGCGGCGGCGGGGCGATGGCTGCCTTCTTCGGCGCCGTCGCCGCGACCGCCGGGGCCGCCGGACAGATCGCGGGCGCCGCCGGGCAGGTTGCCGGGTCCGCCGCCAGCATCGTCGGCTCGGCTGCCGACCTCGGCAAGGAGGGCGTCGGCCTGGCCCGCGACGGAGTCCGGGAGGCCGGTGCGCGCAGCGGCCGCAGGCATGAACGCCAGATGCGCGACACCGACTCCGACGGCTGACGCCGCGACGAAACCCGCCCCGCCCCGGGTCGGCCCTGTTGGGACCAACAGGGCCGACCTGCTCTGAACTGCACCAACCTACAGACGCGAACAAAAAGTTGGCGAACTCTATACAGGCCAACAAAAAGTTGGCATTCTGGTTGCGCGGCCCCAACCGGTGGCCGGCGAAAAAGACAAGCAGGAGGAACCGGCGTGAACAAGAACAAGCCCAGCCGCCTCAAGTCCTTCTTCTTCGGCCTGATCGGGCAGGCGTACGTGTGCGAGTCCGCCGAGGAGGTCCGCGAGGCCATCACGGAAAGCGCCTTCACCGCCTCGCCGGGCCGGGTGCAGGCGCACGCCCGCGGAGCGGGCGGCCTGAGCGACTCCCTCGCTTTCCAGCCCGGCCTGCTCGACCTGCACGACGATCTGCACGACGCCTGGCACTACCTCACCGCGCTGAAGGCCCGTGCCCGCGACCTCGGAAACGGCGCCCTGGTCGACCACCTCGGGGCAGCGGCCGACTCCACGCGCGATGTCCTCCAGGCCGTAGCCGCCGCCGCCGAGAACACCGTCCCCTCCCCCGCGCTCCCCGCGCACCAGTAGACCGCCCCGTGGCGGCCGCCATCCCGGCCAAGGAGCTACGGCCGCCACGGGCCTTCCGACCCGCTCCAGGGGGAGCAGGGGGAACGCCTATCCTCCCTGATCCGCCTGGAGCGCCCCGTGCCGGTCAGGCCCGGCCTCTCCCGGGGCCGCCACACCGCCGGCACCGGCACCCACCCGACACGGTCAGGCCCATTGGACCTAACGGGCCCAACCACCATTGATCAGGAGAGAAAGTGTTCAACGCCGGAGACATCGTGCAGTTCCTCTCGTGCGACGACGACCCCAGGGCCATCGGGAAGACGGGCCGGATCCTCGACGAGGTCCCCCCGGCCCGCTGACCGACCACCGCTGGACCGCCGACCGGATCGGCGTCTGGATCGGCCCCGTCCTGGTGCGCAGCGACGAGATCCGGAAGGTGGGCTGACCATGCGACTGGACTGGATGAGCCGCGCCGACCGGCGCCGCTGGAACTCCGCCCGCACCATCACCGACCTCGGCGAACTGATGGCCCTGTGGCTCGAAGGGGAGATCGCCTCCCGCCCCGGCTACCAGCCCCGCTTCGGTCCCGACGAGGAGACCGCGCACCTGGTGCCCGGCCTCGCCGCCCTGTGCCGTACGGGCTACGTCACCACCTGCTCGCAGCCCGGACTCGTCGAACTCGACGTCGACGGCCGATGGTGGGAGCAGCGCGCCGCCATCCAGCTGGTCGTCACCGACCGCGCCCTCCAGCACCGACTGGTCGAGGCCGCCCGTACCGCCGGAATGATCGTACGGATCAACGACTACCGCCGCGGCGGCGTCCAGGGCCCGCCCGTCGTCGTCACCAAGGTGGACGACGAGCCCTTCACCGCGTTCGGCGGTCGCATCGGCCGCGCGGATATGCGCAACCAGTGGCCCGAGCTCGGTCGCAAGCTCTACGCCCAGGTCGCCTACGGCACCTACCTCTCGGTCGTCGCGTCGGAGTACGGCCCCGCCGGCGAACGGCTCTGGGAGATCCTCGCGCTGCTGAACGAGGCCCCGCAGGCCCGTTAGTCCCAACAGGTCCATTTCCTGCTGACCCACACCCGAAGGAGCACTTCATGTCCGAGCCCGAGCAGCAGCCCTCCAGCTTCGTCGTCACCGAGCGGACCGCCCCCGACACCGTCACCACCGTGATCGTCACCACCGAGGGCGTCACCGCCCACGACTGCCCCGGCGGCCTCACCGCAGACGACCTCGTCGACTAGCCACCCCGGCGCCGCCCCCGTCCGGCCCGCGCAGCCGGTCTCCGCCGACCACCTACGCGTACTGCGCCGCCCCAGGCCGCCCCACCTTGGGGCGGCCTTTCGCATTTCCAGAGAGTTGCCCCTGTTCGGGCTAACAGGGGCAACCGCGTGGTGGGCTAACTGAAACTTGGCCAACCCTGTATTGACATTGCCAACTTTGAGTTGGCATGATTTGGGGTGTGGGCAGCGGCCCGCACCGACCCAGGAAGAAGGAGTCGCCACCATGGAGCAGCAGACCCCACCGTCCCCCGGCCTTGACGAACTGATCGCCCGGCGGGCCGCCGCCGACGCCAAGCTCCTGCAGGCCCGCACCGACGTGGTCGCCGAGATCAGCCGGACCGACAACAAGGCGTCCGCGCTGCTCGCCGCCTTCGGGCTCCCGCTCGCCGTCCTGGTCGCCGCCGTCCCCGGCCAGGACCTGCCCGCCCCGGCCGTGATCCTCGTCGGCCTCGGCACGGTCGGCCTGGTCGCCGCGATGATCGTCGTCCTCCTGGTCATCCGCCCCCGCCTCGGCGGCAACACCCGGGGTTCGTACTTGCACTGGGCGACCTGCACCCCCGAGCAGGTTCGCGCCGATCTCGCCGCCGACCTCACCGCCCAGCGCATCGTCAAGCTCTCCCAGATCGCCGCCGCGAAGTACCGCGCGCTCAGGACCGCCATCGACATCACCGCCGGCGCCCTGGTCCTCCTGGTCCTCGCGCTGGCCGCCGCCCTCGCCCTCAACTGACCGACCTCTGGCCCACCGGCCACCGCAACGAAGGAGATCCGCCACGATGCTCACCCTGATCCGAAAGATCCTCACCCGGCTGACCACCCCGCTGAAGACCGCGTCGTACTCCTGCGGCAAGTGCGGATTCAAGGTGGAGGTCACCGACTACCCCGACGGCGTCGACCGCGCCCTCGACATCGGCCTCACCCACGCCTGTAAGCCCCGGCCCAAGAGCCTCTGACCCCCGGGACGGGCGGTCACCCGGCTACCCACCACGCGCCGCCCGTCCCGGGTCCACCCATCCGCTCCAGGGCCGGAGCAGGGGGCAGACACATCGTCCCTCACACCGCGAGACGGAGCCCGATCACCATGAGCCCCACCCGACCCGACACCCCCGAGTCCACCGCCGCGAAGGAGCGCCTCGACGCGGCGGCCGCCACCCGGGACAAGGCCCTCGAAGCCGCGCACCGCACCTACTGGAGCGCGGTCGCCACCGAGATCCGGGCGAAGAACCTCACCCAGGCCGCCACCGCCGCGCACCTGGACTTCTCCCGCGAGCACATCCGCAAGCAGATCAAGCGCTACACCGACAACGGCTGAGGACGCCCCAGCCCGGCACGCGCGCGGACCAGCACATGCCCCGGGGGCGGCCGTCACGGCCAAGCGACCGACCGCCCCCGGCTGCGCCGCATCCTCGCTCGCATCCTGGCCAGCCTCGGTCAGGCCCGTTAGACCCAATGATCCCAACAGAGGACGTCCGGGCGAACCCGCCCGCACTGTCACCCCGACGCGAACCTCGTCGTCGGCATCTCCTCCAACGTCGGATGGGACGTGGCCTTCAATCAGAGCGGCGCCTCCCTCCTGTCGATCGCCGCCCCGGCCTCGCAGGCCGGCGCCTCCCAGGTGGCCGAGATCGTCCGGGCACTCGTGCGCGGAGAACTCGGCAACCCCTTCCGCCGCTGAAATGCCACCGCGATGACCGACGCCACCAACCACCACGCCGTGCTGGACCTGCTGACCGAGGCCGCCCGCGCGCGGTCCACCGCCCGCGCTCTGACCGACGCCGTCGTGCCCCGCAGCCTGCACCGCCTCACCTGCGGCGGCTGACCCCCCCCCGACCCGAACCCGGCGGGGCCGCCGAAACCGGCCCCGCTCCTCTTGAGGAGCCCCATCCCGACCTCGGCGCCGTCCGGCTCACTCAGTCCCAGGAGGACGGCCGCCTCCTGGCCGTTATCGAGACCCCCGTCCAGCACGGCCAGCTCGCTCCCAGCGTGCGCCCGCCGTACACCGTGCGCGACTGGGAGACCGACCGGTACGCGTACTCCTCCGACGGCGACCACCTGCCCCTGCAGGACCCTGAGGACGAGTCCCAGCCCGCCCTGTTGCTCTCCGCCACCCTGCGCCTGCCGGCGGACGGCTGGACCCTGCACCAGCCCGCCGGGAAGTGGCCCGTCGAGGAGCTGCTGATCGACGACGCCAAGCAGGCCGTCGCCGTCGCCGTGGCGGCCGTCAACCGCACCGCCGGGCACATGGTCGCCAAGCTGGTCGGCAGCGAAGGCGGCCACTGGTGACCGGCCTGCCCGACCCGGCGGACATGTCCCACGCGATGCTCATCGCCCTGCTGATGCACCACGGCGGCTCCATGGACCTGCCCGCCGCGGCGTTCGAGGCCGACGCCCTGGGCGACGGCCACGGCGCCCACCACGCGGTGCAGCTCGCCCCGCTCGGCAACGACACGGTCCGCCTGTCCGTCGTCGCCCGCCCGCCCGGCGATACGGCCGGCATCGAGGTACGCGACCGGTGACCACCGGCCGCACGGAGTAGGACACTCGAAGCACCAACCGAAGGAGAGGCAGTGACCGCACAGCCCGAGCACCAGGACGTCGTACCGCCCATGCGCACGCTCGCCGAGCTGCGCGCCGCCCTGAGCGTCTGGGGCATCCCCGGCGACGCCGACACGTTCGAGAAGGAACTGGCGGACACGGACCTGGACGACCTCACCCGTGTCCGCGAGATCACCCAGGCGTACCGTCACCGGGTCCTGCTGCGGTGTGACCCGCAGGCCATGGCCGCTCTGATGCGCAGCAGCCAGGACGTCGCCTACGAGCTGGACCAGAAGATGACCGAGGACGCCCGGTGACCCACGCGTTCTTCAGCGACGCCGCCGAGAAGATCCTGCGTGGCGACCTCGGTGTCAGCGAGCAGACGGCCGTCCGGTCGGTGCGGGCCTCCCTGGAAGAGGACCCGACCCCCGATCACGCCCGCGGGCTTCCGGACGCCGACCACCGTTCCGAGTCGTACGCCATCGACCTGCTCCCCGAACAGACCGGCGGACGCGGCATCACCGTCGTCTACCGACACAACCAGGATCTGGACGCCGTGCTGATCCTCTGGCTCATCGCCGGCCCCTGACATCCCACCTCCGAAGCCCCCGGCCGCGCTGCCTGCGGCCGGGGGCTTCGTCGTGTCCGGCTGCCCGGCCGTACGAGAGCGCACCGGGGCGGACATCGTCCTGCATTCTGCGTAGGCCCGGCTCGCCGCTGGCCACGGTCATGACGAGCCACTCGCCCGCTGACTACCGTCCGCAACCGATCCGCCAAGCCGTCCGCGAATCGCGGACGGGCCCCCGGCTCAGGTATCTGCCCGGCGGGCCCGTCGGCAGGCCCGCCGGGCTATGTCGCCGGACATAGTCACCGGGTCGCAGGGGTAACGGGCATACCGGCGTGAATCGGTACTCCTGGTGGGCTGCTTCTTGGTCAACGGGCGATCCGGAGTTACGGTCAACGCTCTCTCGATGCCCAGGTGCCTGTAGTGACTTCTGGTCGTGTTGTTCAAGATCAAAATGCAGCTATGGACAAAGGGGGTTCCCCTGTCGGGGAACCCCGGCCACGGCCGGGAGGAGCGAACTACTGCACAACCGCACAAGCTGCGGGAACGGGGAGGGCCGCCGGATGGCGTGGGTGAAGGAGATCAGGGCCGACGAGCAGGTCGACTACCGGCTCAGCCGCCAGGCCGGATGCGGCGTCGTCGACGGCACCGGCCGGGAGATCGAGGGCGGCGAGGACAAGCCGGTCGATTACCGTCTGGAGTCGGATGTGGACGGCGTCCTGGTCTGGGTCGGCTCCGGCCTGGACGACGTCGGCCTCAAGGCCGGCACCGTCATGACCTCCGAAGGAGAGTCCGCCGCCCGCCGTCTGATGAAGGGCTGCCACCCTGCCACCGGCGCCCGGCTCATCACCACCAAGACCTCCGTGACCGCCGACGAGAAGGCCACGCTCACCGTCGCGCCACTGGTGCGCGCCATCGAGGAGAAGGCCGCCGAGGAAGGCGTCGAGGCGTCCGCGCTGCTGGACGGCAAACCCAAGCAGCAACGGCTGCTCGCGCAGCAGCGACGCATGGTGAACCGGAAGGGCGAGGGGCAGCGCCTACACGTGGAGACCGTGCGCAAACTTGCCCGCGCCACCGGCATCGACCTCGACGCGGTGTACGGCAAGGAGGCGGTCGCGTACGCGTGGGCGAACAAGGACCTGCGCACCGACACCCGCGTTCGCGGGTGGGACCTCGTACTCGACCTGACCAAGTCCGACAGCACCCTGGACGGCCTGCTGCCCGACCTCGACGAGAAGACGTTCCGCGAGATCGTCCACCAGGCGAAGGACGAGACGCTGCGGATGGCGGAGCAACTGGTCGGCTACGCGGTCGGCAGCGAGGACGGTGAGCCGGTGCGGATCGCGACCGGCGGTCTGCTCGGCTGGTCCGTCGAGCACCGTGCCTCCCGCCCGATGGGCGACGGACAGCCCGGTGATCCGCACCTTCACCTGCACGTCGTCATCGCGAACATGGCGCAGTGCGAAGACGGGAAGTGGCGCAGCATCGCCAACTCCGGGAAGGACCTCTACCGGCACGCCGCCGTCCTCGACGCCGCCTTCAAGGGACGCGTCCGCCAGCTCACGTACGAGCATTTCGGCGTACGGCGGGTACAGGCGGAGAAGACGCGCGCGTGGGAGATCGAGGGCATCCCCGAGCACCTGCGCGATACGTTCAGCCGGCGCGCGGCCCGGGTGAACGAACTCGCCGGTGAGGACGCCTCCCGTGAGGACAAGATGCGCGTCTCCGCCAAGACGCGTCACGCCAAGCACGCGGCCGACGCGAACGCGATGCGTACCAGCTGGAGGCAGCGCGCCGAAGCGCTGGGCATCGACGTGGACGCGATGGTCGCCGAGGCGGCACCCGGCCCGCCCGGCCCCGACGGCGGAGCAGGCGTCGCCGGGCCCGACGGGCCGCGCATCCCGCCGCCCAGCGACATCGCCGCCGTGGTGTTCGATCCCGAGACCGGCGTCACCGCGAGCAAGAAAGAGTTCACCCGGGCCGCGCTGATGGCCGCCGTCATCAACGCGCTGCCGTACGGATTCGGCAGTGCCGACCTCACCGAACTCCAGCGCCTGGTGGACGACGTCCTGCGCGTCGAGGGGTACGCCGTGGCGTTGCCGCACGTCGGCTCCAAGGTGATGAGCAGCACCGACCGGTACACCACCCGCGACATCCTCGACGCCGAGGAGATCGTCACCTCCCAGGCCCTGGCCCGGTTCGACGAGGGGGCGGTGAAGCTGACCGCCGAGCAGGCCGCCGCCGCCGTGTCCGTCTTCGAGGTCGCCAACGGCTTCGCCCTCTCGGACGAACAGCGCGCCGCGATCGAACGGACGCTGACCGCCGGGCACGGCATCGACGCCCACATCGGCGCCGCCGGCACCGGCAAGTCCACGCTCATGGAAGCCTGCCGCATCGCCTGGGACGCCACCGGCCACACCTACGCCGGCGCCACCGTCTCCGCGGTCGCGGCCAAGTCGCTGGACGACGCCTCCGGCATCCCGGCCCGCTCGATCGCCTCCTGGCTCCAGCAAATCCGCGACGGGCAGGGGCTCACCGGCGTCGACGTCCTGGTCATCGACGAGGCCACCATGTCCAACGACCGGCAGGCCGCCGCCCTGATGAAGGAGGCCGAGCGGACCGGCACGAAGATCGTGGCGATCGGCGACCCGAAGCAGCTCCAGGCGATCGGTCCCGGCGGATGGTTCAAGGAGGTCCACCGAATCGTCGACGGCCTGGTCCTCACCGAGAACCGGCGCCAGCGCAACACTGCCGAACGCGCCGCCCTGGAGGTGTGGCGCACCGGCGACCACGAGCAGGCCCTGCGCATCCTGGCCGACACCGGCAGGGTCCACGCCACCGAAAGCGCCATCGAGGCCCATACCCAAATTCTGACCACCTGGGACGAGGTACGCACCCGCTGGAGCGACCCGCACGACCTGATCGAGTCGCTGACCGTGCTGGCCGCCAAGAATGCGGACGTCGACGTGCTGAACCTGGGGGCGCAGCAGATCCGCCGGCAGCGCGGCGAGCTCGGAGCCGAGTACCGGTACGCCCTGTCCGGCGGCGCGGAGCTCAACCTCGCCGTGGGCGACCTGGTCCGCGTACGGCAGAACGACTACCGATCCCGTCGTGGCGAGGGCCCCGACGTCCTCAACGGGTACCGGGCCGTGGTCACGGCGATCGACGCCGACCACCGCGTCGAGATCACCTGGCGCGACAAGAAGTCGGGCGACACGGTGTCGGCCGGGTACGACGCGAAGGCCATCAGTTCCGGCTCCCTCTCCCTGGGCTACGCGATGACGGTCGCCGCGAGCCAGGGCCTCACCAGCGAGGTCAGCCTGCTGTACGGGCACGGCAGCAACGCCTTCGCGACCTACCCGGGCATCACCCGGGGCCGCGTCGAGAACCACCTCTGGCTGCCGCTCGCCGCCATCGAGGACGAGGACACCCAGGCCCGCCTCGGCGCAGCCCGTACCGAGACCGAACGCCTGCAGCGCGCAGTCACCGAGTTCGCGAAGTTCCTCGGACAGGAGCGGGGCGACTACATGGTCTCCGACCTCCTGCGCGAACCGCCGGCCCCCGCCCGTGTGCCAGAGCAGGCGACCGTGGGCGAGCGCGAGCTGGCCCGGGAGGAGTCGGAGGCCGCCCTGCGACGAGCCCACGCGGCGACAGCCGTCTCCCCCGGCCGGGCGCACGACGCGTACGAGCAGGCGCAGCTGCTCGCCGCCGAGGAGCGCGAGGACACCACGGCTTCCGTCGAGCCCGTCGTGCAGCTCCAGCCCGGCAACGAGGACGACGTCCGGGAGCGGTCCGCCAGTGAGAAGCGCCTGGCCGAGGCTCAGCGGCAGCGCGAGATGGCGTCCGTGCAGTCCTGGAAGCACCGGCCGTACGGCAAGCGGTCGGACGCCGGACTGGCCCGGCTGATCGGTCTGGCCCACGAGTCGGCAGGGATGTCCGAGCGCGGCGCGGCTGAGGCTGCGGAGATGGCGCGCGTCCTTGAGGAGCGTCTCGCCGAGGAGAAGGAGTCCGGGCAGACCCGCGGGCAGGCGTTCGTCGCCGCAGCCGCCACCGTGCTGGACCAGGCGGAGGCGAAGGCGAAGAAGGCAGTCGAGGAGGCAGGCCGGGCGATCACCGCGCGGGCAGCGGCAGAGCAGAAGGACACCCACCTGCGCGCCTACCTGGAGCCCAAGCGGGACCTGAGCTTCTTCGAGCGGCGTCGCGCCGGTGTCACCCTGAAGCAGCTGGAGGCCGACATCTCCGAGGTGTCGGCCGAGCGCGCGGCCCTGCGGACCGAGGCGGACCGGGCGCAGACTGCGGCCCGTGATGCCCGCGAGGCGGCATGGCAGCTGGTACGCGACAGCAACTTCGCCGGACAGTTCCGCGACCTCGACGCCGACAAGCCCTCCCCGAAGAACACCGACATCGTCATCGCGCGGCTGGCCACGATGCGCGAGCGGCTGCCCGACATCGAAATGCGCCTGGACCGCCGCGACGCCCAGGCGCTGGCCCGACTGCAGGGCGAGGTCACCACGTACACCGGCGCGGCCGCCCGCAGCCGCAGGACCGTCGCCACCGGGCAGGCCGAGCAGGTTTTGCGCAAGACCATCGCCACGAAGTACCCCGAGCTGCACGCCGTCGAGACCACGGCCCGCCGGTCGCACATCGTCGAGCAGAAACGCGCGGCCGCCGACCAGTTCCGGGCCCGGGCACAGGAGTCGGCCGGCTACCACCGGCAGCCGCCCTCCCAGGGGCGTGGAGGGCCGTCCATGGGGCGGTGAGCCCGGTGCGCTGACCTCTCCGGCCCCTCACGCCCCCGCGAGGTGATTACTGATTCCTGGCAGGAGATTCCGGTGGGATGAATTTCCTCGCAGAAATCCGCGAAAACACCGCAGGATTGTGGAGCGAAATTCAGATCACTGGGGGAATTCAGATCACTGCGTGACTTCACGCGTCTTTCCGTCTTCGTGCGGCGTGCTGACCTGGGGTTTTATAGGATGTGTCAGCAATTTCGGCGGACGTGCGTTCTTCGCCGTTAGTACCGGATCGCGGCCAGGCACTAGGCTCGTATCGATCGCGCCCTGCGTCGGCTAACTGACGGAGGGAGACCTCGTTGCGGCCCCATGCTTGCCGGCCTGGGCTGCGCCCCGAGATCTCCCTCTCGCTGCCGTAGGGCTCCGTACCTATGTGAGGAGCACGAACCCGTGACACCTACCGACCGTACTACCCGAGAGTCCCGGCTGCGGACCGCCCTGGTCTGGGGCGTCATGACGACCGCAGCCGCGTCCATCGCCACCACCGCCTTCCTGGCCTACGAGGGACTGGACCAGGCCGCCACCGCGGTGGCCGCCTCCGGGGCCGCAGCGACCGCCATCGGCGGAGCCTGGGCGTACGCCCGCCCGCGCGAGGTGGCCACCGCGACGGTGGCCCATGGCTCGGACGGCGGAGACAGGCCCGTTGGACCTAATGGGGACAACTCCGCCTGATCAGTAGGGGAAGCCCCCGGCGGTGCTCGCAGGAGCAGCTGCCGGGGGCTTCGTCGTCGCCCGGGCCCACGGGGGGAGGCGCCGGGAGACGGTCAGGGGGACGGAGCGGCGGGCGCGGTCTCGGGGCCCTGGTCCGTCAGCCGGTCGAGCCGGGCGTACAGCGAGCGGACGACCTGGGCGCGCTCCTGGACGCACTGCACCGTGCCCTTCAGCGGGGCGCCCAGGCGCTGGTCCGCTTCGGTGAGGACCATGTCGGCGAGCGCCCGCCGTCCGCTGGACTCCGGCAGCTGCTTCGCGAGCCGCCGTACGTCGGCGGCGACCTCGCGGGCGTGTCCGGTCAGCTGCAGGGCGAGCTGCTCGCAGTCGCTGGCCGGGAGCGACTGCGAGCCGGCCCAGGCGAGCACCGCCGTGACGAGGCACTCGTACGGGCCCCGGTCGAGCGGGAGCTCCGCGGCGACCGCGTCCTGGTGCAGGACCTGGTGGGTACTGGTCATGAGGCGGCAGCCTCTTTGCGGGCCGCGCCGGTCAGGGCGCGCAGGTGGTGGGCGAGCCGGTCGGGGCGGACCAGGGGATAGGGGGCGCTGCGCGGCGGGCTGACCCAGTGGGCGACCAGGGTGCCGTGCTCGGTGGTGGGCATCAGGAGCTGGAAGCCGGCACCGAGGACCCGTACTCCGGGGAGGCCGGCGGCCGCGGACCCGGTGCCGGGCGGCACCAGGACGTACAGCTGGTCACGCAGGTGGTCGGCGAGCACCGGGTAGCCACACCGCGGCCCGGCGCGCATGGCGACCAGCGCCTCCAGGCCGACCGCCATCGGGGAGATCGCGACGGCGTCCCAGCTGTACCCGCACGCCACCGAGTGCGGTCGACGCCCCGGCCCCACAGGGCCCTGAGGTGGTCGTTGGGCTACGCGAGCCGGTGCCAGACCGGCGCGGAGCGCTGCGTGCCGTTCGCCACGGCGTCCTCCCTGACTGCTTTTCAGCTTCCCTCCAGACAACGCCTCCACGAACGGGTGGGATCAGGGCAGAAGGCGGGCAAGTCCCAGCCGGGAGGCGGACAGTTTTACCTACGCGGACCAGGTCTCTGGGCTACCGTCGCCACCTCAACCAGCAGCCACCGGGGGCTTGATGGACACACTGAGGAACGCCCTCTTCGAGGCCCTGCTGCGCGAGTACGGCTACACCCACCGGTCCCTGGCCGCCGAGGTCAACCGGGTCTCCGAAGGCATCTACGGGCGGCCCGACGCGGCGACCGACCGGGATGTGCGGCGGTGGGTCTCCGGCGCCGTACGGTGGCCGACCGGCCGCTACCTTCTGCCTCTCACCCAGATGTTCGACCGGCCGCCCGAGGCCATGGGATTCGTGCCGCGCGGCCGCTCCAGCCGCCTGCCCCGGCACGGCCAGGGCAGGGGGAACCCGTGAAGCGCCGCGAATTCCTGACCGCGTCCACCGCCGTGACCCTGTCCCTCGTACTCCGGCTGGAGGAGACGCCGGTGCGCGGACGCCTCACGATGGCGGACATCGACCGCATCACCGCGACCATCGGCAGGCTCGACGCGCACTTCACCGGGATCGGCGGCGGGGCGCTGCTGACCGTCGCCACCGCCTACATCTCCCGGCTGCGCGACGCCGTCGACGGCTGCACCTACGGCCCCCGCGTCGAGGAGCGCCTGCACAGCGCGATCAGCGGCCTGTACTCCTCCGCCGGGTGGGCCGCCCACGACTCCGGCGACGGCACAGCCGCCCGGCTCCACCACGCCGCCGCCCTGCAGAGCGCGATCCTGGCCCAGGACCCCGGCGCCCAGGCCCGCGCCTGGTCCAACCTGTCCCTGCAGTCCCGCGCCGAAGGCCGGCACCGCGAGGCCCTGAGCATCACCCGGGCCACCCTGAACAGCAGGAAGGCCCGCCAGGACCCCCGCATCAGCGCCCTGCTCCACTCCCGCCTCGCCATCGGCCACGCCCGCCTCGGGGACCGCCGGGCCACCGCCCGCGCCCTCCTGGCCGCCGAAACCGCGTACGACCGGTTCGACACCGCCGCGCCCGCCCCGGCCTGGCTGCGCTTCCTGGACGCCGCCGAGATCGCCGGACTGGCCGCCATCGCCCACCAGGCCACGGGCCAGCTGCCGGATGCGGAGATCGCCACCGCCGAGGCCCTGAGACTGCTGGGCCCGTCCATGCACCGCAACCGCGCGTACTACGGCGTGCAGCTCGCCGAACTCCAGCTCGCCCAGGGCGACACCACCCGGGCCAGGGCGACCGCCGCGTCGGTCGACACCGTGGCGGTCAGCAGCCCCCGCATCGCAGACCGCCTTGCCACCGTCCACCGCCTGCTCGCCACCGCATAGGAGACCGCCCGCATGACCACCGGCGTAGAGATCCGCCACTACACCGGCGACCAGGCCGCCGAACTGCGCCCGCTGCTCCTCGACGTGTACACCGAGGTCTACGCGGCCGCAGCGCAGAGCGACCCCTTCGCCTCCACGGAGCGCTTCGCCGACGGACTCGACAACTGGTCCGCCCGCCCGGGCTGGAGCTGCGTCGTCGGCTACGACGGCGACCAGCCGGTCGGCTACGCGTACGGAGCGCCGCTGCCCGAGGGCGCCCGCTGGTGGGGCGGCCTGCTCACCGACGTCCCCGCCGGCGTCACCGCCGAGACCGGCATCCGCACCTACGCGCTCTCCGAGCTGATGGTCCGTACCCCGTGGCGCAAGACCGGCACCGCCCGCCAGCTGCACTCCGCACTGCTCTCCCCGCGCCGCGAGGAACGCGCCACCCTCCTCGTCGACCAGACCCACCCCAAGGTCCACGCCCTGTACGAGAGCTGGGGATGGCAGACCCTCGGCGCCCTCCGCCCCCGCATCCCCGACGCCCCGCTCTTCCACGCCATGCTGCTGCCTCTCCCACAGGCCAGCGACTATTAGACCCATTCGGTCCAACAGGTCTGCGTGGGCGGCTGGACCCCTGCCTTGTAGGTGCGTAGGTAGCCAAGGATGGATCTATGTAGGGATCCTTGTATCGATGCGTCCGTCCCTGTACGCATCGGTCCCCGAAGGCGCCGGGCACCTGGCGGCCGTGACCGCGAAGCGTCAACCGTCCGATAACGGCGTGGCCCGGGCGGGCGACCTTCGTGCGCCGATCGACGTACCCCGCTGCTCCATCTGGGGGACGCCGTGTCAGAGCCCGTCTCTACGGTGCGGCACATGACTGAACTGCTGCCGCTGTGCGAGGCCCGGACCGCCCTCTCGCCCATCGAGACCATCTTCCTGACGAGCCTCCCGGAACCGGCCCACGAGCTTGTCGAGACACCCCGGTGCGAACTGCATGACGACCACCCCGGCGTCCACATGGCGTTGGCGCAGGAGTCCGCCAAGGACTCGTGGTGGCTGGTGTGGGCCCCCGGGAACGCCCAGCTGATCGCCCGGGGTCAGAAGATCGACCGCCGCCTGCACGAGATGGACAACTGCCCCGCCGTAGAAGAAGGCGGCGCTGAGGACGAGTGCCTCCTGGCCGTGCGGCACCCGGGAGCCCATAGCTTCGAGATGGAGACCAGCGGCTCGCGCGAGCCGTCCGCCTTCTACCGGAAGAAGATGCTGGCCGCGCTGCGGGAGGACCTGGACGACAAGGCCCGCGCAGACCTGGAGGAGATGGAATCCTTGCTCTCGGTCTCCGGAGACCCGCTGCCACTGATCACCGAGGACGAGGCTCTCGTCATCGCGATGCTGCTGGGGCAAGCTGCTCAGAGCGACTGGCTGGTGGAGGAACTGGTGCTCCAGCTCGCCGAGCGTATGGAGAGCAGGCTCGACGCCTTGGCCCGCTGAGTGCCCGGTTTGCCGCCGCGTTTCCTCCTGCTTCTCCTGGCGGTGGTGAGTAGGCGACCAATGAGGTGGCGACATACGGTGTCCGCGAATTGCGTACACCGGAGAGTGTCCGGATTTCCCGACACAGCGCTCTGAAGTGTCGGGAAATCCAGACACAAGGAGACCGCTGTGTCGGGATGCGCCGACACAGCGCTCCTAGATGTCCTCCCGCCCGTCGTCCACCGTCAGGACGAGATCGCGCACGGTCGGGAGCTGCTGCTTGACCAGAACGAGCAGCCGTTCGAGCCACAGACGCTGGAAGTAGTCCATGTCCTTCTCGCTGGCCACGCCGATCAGCACGGTGTCCGCGATTCTGCACATAGCCGTGGCGCGCGTGAGGGCCAACCGGTGCTCATCGTCAGGGTTCCCGGTGTCGATGAACCCGGAGATCACCTTCGCCCACACCCCTTCCAGTTCCGGCTGCGAGGTGCCCGGGCCGGGTGCGCGTGTCGGCGTCGGGCGTGCCTCCGACGGCTGGTTGAACCAGGGCGACGCCGGAAGGGGCGGTGCGGCGGGGCACGTACCAGCGTCGACCAGCTCGATGAGGTAGGCCGTGCCGCCGACCTCAGTCAGGCGGCCCCGCCGGTGCAGGTGCACGCCAACGGCGATCGGGTCGACCGGCTGCCCCGCCGCGTGCACCGCGAGGACCGAGGTGTAGACGATGGCGAGCGGGCCGGGTAGGTCCTCCGGCAGCAGGGCGGCCGCCGCCTCGGGAATCGAACCGGGTTCGGCGAGCATCCGGCCCACCAGAGCGCGCTGAGTGGCATCGCTGCCCTCTGGAGCGGCGGAAACGACGGCGGGTGTGGTCATGGTCCTGCTCTCTGCGGACATGTGGTGGTCACGGCGGGCTGACGCCCGCCGTGACCACCGAGCGTAGGGCGGCCGGTAACTACTGGGGCCCTTTGTGCCCGTCGGCGGTACGTCAGAGCTTGGCTTGCTGATCACAGCTTGACGTGCGTGGCATCCAGGCTGTCGTCGATCCGGTACGTGACGCCGGTCGTCTGGCCGGCCTCGGCGTCCGGGTCGATCAGGTTCACGAACTCGACCAGCTTGTTGTAGAGCCGGCTGCACCGGGCGGAGGCCGCGACGTCCTCCTCCTTCGCTCCCTCATGCAGCGAGCTCAGAAGCTGAGTCAGGTTGTGGCCGGAGAGAAGTACCTGCTGCATCCCGGTCCTGGCCGTGCCGCTGGGGAGCTTCTTGATCCGTCCTTCCGGCAGGTTCGGGTCAACGGTGAAGTTCGTCTGTTCGGCCCATGTCGGCGCCCAGGAGGCGGTGAGGGGAGGTTTGACGCTTTGGGTCCACTCGGGCTTCCACTGGCCGAAGGCGCGGGTGGCCATGAAGGTCCAGGTGTCCTCATGGCAGACCAGGGTCAGATAGGAGACGCTGGCGGCCGCCTTCACGTTCGCGTTGTGCACGGCCAGGTCGACGGCGTTCTCCGCGACCGCTTTCTGCCGGGCGGCCCGGTCCTCCTCACGCCACCGCTTCTCCTGCTCCCACTGCTCCAGCTCGATCCGCCGCCGGGCGGCCTGGTTGGCCCGGTACTCCTCGCGCCACGTCTTGAGCATGCTCCCGCTCCCTGGGTTGTTGCTGAAAGTGATCCAAGTGTGTCGCTCCGTATCGGGTGCCGGAAGTCCGCTTTCGGTTCCTCGTGGCTCAACATGCACATCTGGTGGGCAAGGCCGTCAGGGCTCACGGGCCGCAATGCCCCCGACAGGTCCCGCGAAGCGCGGAGGCCGCTTCGGCAGGACCGGCCCCTTTGGTCAAAAAATCGAACATGCGATCTAATCGCATGCATGGACGCCACTTCCTTCCCGCGCGACCTCATGGAGGACCAGACCGCCTGGTACGTCACGTACAGCCAGCTCGCCACCGCGTCGGCGAATCAGAGCCCGACTGCGGGACGGTCTCGCCTGCAGGAGTTGTCGCGCCGTATCGCTGCCCACCTGTACTGGGGGACCCCGGCGGGAACGCCCCGGGCTCGGATGGAACTCAAGGAAGCGGCCCGAGCGGCCGCGCAGCGACACGCGGCGCCCGCGATCCGGCGCACCGTTGCGTAGTCGCGGTGGAGGCCGGAGCGCGGCCCCCGTTGCGGGCCAGGCTCGACGCCCTCCATGCCGACGGCTGGTCAGCCCTGGTTGGGGCTGTTAGACCCAACGGGCCCAATCAGAGGTCCGTGCGTTTCAGCACAGGATGTGCCGCCGGGCCCTCGCCAGCAGCGGGTCCAGCGGACGGCGGCACACCTCGCATCGCAGACCCCCCGCTGGCACCGGCGGCAGAGGCGCAGGAGCCGGCGCCCTGGCCGCTCGTTCCTGAGACTCGCGGACCGCCCGCAGGTACCGGGCCTCACTGTCCTTCCACCGCTTCGCCTCCTCCCGTGTCTCCCGCTGGGAGTCGAGCAACCGCCTCCGCAGGTCCTCCGGCAGCACCGCACCGCCCGGCCCCAGCCCCAGCGTGCCGAGCGGCATCGTCACCCGCTCCAGCTCATCCAGGGCGCACGGCGGGTGGTGCAGCCCGAACACCGCCAGGTCCGGCGCCTGCCACCACTGGTGCACACGCGCGTGCGGCCGCCCCAGCGACGTCGCCGCCTCCCGCTTCGAGACGGAGTAGAACCACACCGGCAGGCCCTCGTCGAGCACGATGTGCGGGAAGTGCACCCGCGGCCGCCAGAACCAGACGTCGACGATGCCCTGGCGCGCGTAGTCCCGGTGACGGGCCCGCCACCCCTCGTCCGTCATGAGCTTGCGCTGCGCCTCCAGCGCGATCTTCGTGCCGTCCCGCAGCAGCACCTCGACGTCGGCTCGCCGGTCGCGGTCCTCCGTCCACTGCTCCAGCCTCACCCGGTCCACCCCGGGCCGGGACCAGGCCCAGGCCGCCAGGAGGTGCTTGGTCGTGATGTGCCAGACCGTCTCCGGTCCGTGGCCACCGGTCGGCGCCTGCCCGGGCGGGTGCGCGAAGTGCCGGCGGACCTTCCCGCCCAACCGCCCCCGCGTCACCAGCGGCACCCGGGTACCCGCCGGGGCCTCGAACCCGTGGAAGCAGTAGAAGCACACCAGCTGACCCGTCCCGCCGTACCCGAGCCGCTTCCAGTGCTCCGGCGCCCGCTCCGAGACATGTACCTCCCGACGCGTCTCCAGGTCGAACCCCACCACCAGTAAGTCGTCCTGCACGCTGCGCCCCTCCCCCTCGCTCTCCCCCGGTTGCTGCCGTTTACGGAGGCCGGGGAAACCCGCCGCCCCGCAAGACATGCCAGCCCGGCAGGTGTTCGCCGCCTTGCTGCACCAGCGGGTCCTTCACCAGGTCCTCCATCGGGTGGTGGACGACTGCCGTGGCCGCCGGTGTCCTCTTCGCAGGTCAGGCTCCCTTTCACGTCACCACGAACCGGGTGGCCGTGCGCCAAGTAGAGGGAGAGGGAAGGGCAGTGGAGGCGAAGGTGAAGCCGGGGACGGAGACGTACCGGGAGCGGGCGGAACGTCGGCGACGGGTGCGCGGCACGGGCGAGGCCTGGGGCGACGGGTGGCAGCGCACCGAGGCCAACGAGCAGCTGCTTCGACTGGCCACCCGATACAGCACGCTGACACTTCACCAGGCCGCAGCCGCGTGCTGGGGCGGACGGATCGAGGCCGCCCGGCTGCGGGTCCGGCTCATGGCGGAGGCCGGGCTGCTGCACCGCACCGCGGAAGCCCGGTGGGCGGGCACCGTGGTGTGGACCACCGAGCGCGGCGCGCAGATCGCCGGCACCGGCCTGTCGGCGCCGAACCGTCCGGGAGAGCGGCTGCTGCACCGCCTGGCCCTCGCCGACGTCGGGATCGGCATGGAGGCGACCGGGCGCACGGTCCTCACGGAACGGGAGGTGCGCACGGCCGAAGCTCCTGGCGGAGTTCGGCGTGCTCCATCTGCCTACGGGGGCCTGGCGAGGGAATCTGCTCGCCGTCCCGGCCGGGGCCCGGGCGGTGCGCTGGCCGGACCTGGTGGTGGTGCTGCCCGACGGCCGCCTGGTCGCCGTCGAGGTGGAGCTCACGCCGAAGCCGGCGGCCGCGCTGCGTACGATCCTGCGCGCGTACCGCCAGGCCGGACGCCGGGTCCTCTACCTGGGGACGGAGCCGGTCGTACGCCAGCTCCGGGGGCGGCCCGGCCCGGAAGGCTGGATCAGCGGCGTCGCCGAGGAGATGCTCCTGCTGCCGCGCGGCGGAGCCGCCCCGGCGCCCGGCAGTCCCCTGCAGGTGCGGCCGCTGCCCGTGAAGGATCCGCTGGTCGCCACGCGTCCCGCCACCGCCGCCCGGCGTGACGAGACCGGCGGGCACCGGCCAACCCACGTACCCACGTACGTGGGTACGTACATAAATAAGTACGTACGAGACCGGCTGCCGGGGTGGATATCCGCTGCTCACAGCCGTATCCACCCCGTATCCAGCACCATTGCCGTACGGCGGGAGCGGGTCAACCCTCGCGGTGCGCGGCCTCGCCCAGGGCCTGCAGAATCAGCCGCAGTTCGCTCTCGTCCACGGCCCGGATTACCTCACCGAGCTGCACCGGGCAGCGGGAGACCAAGGATGCGGCGGTCTCCAGTACGGCCATCTCGCTGGGGGTGTGGGGGTGGGGAGAGACGTTCGGCAGGGCAGGGGCGCGGATCTCCATGGGAGACGGCTGTCCGGACCGAAGTCCGGGCGGGCTCTGTCCGCGAATTGCGTACGGCTCCAATGACCGTTCCCCCGGACGATTCATGGCCTGACGCGCATGGCGGTCAGCTCCGGCTTCGGACTCAAAGCCGGTCCGCGAGACGCTCCAGCGGACAGTTCGCCAGGTCGCGGCCGCAGCGCTCGCAGCCCCGGCGTGGCCCGCTCTGCGCAAGCACCTGGTGACGGTGGAACGGGCGGGGCAGGATCCGGTCGATGTTCTGGCTACGGTGGCCGCGCGCCGGGAGTTGGGCTCAGCGGACTCGGTGGCCGAGGTGCTTACATGGCGCCTTGAGGGATGGCAGCGCCACCAGTTGTCGGCGCCGTACTTGCCCGTCGCCGACGACTACGGGAGGCGCCGACCGTACCGGTGCGGTCCGTAAGGCGGCGGCGCCTGGGCCGCGTCGACCGCCGGGCGACGAGCAGCGCATGGGACCGAGGCGGTCCCGATAGCGAGGGGAGCGGGACATGGCAACACCATCACCCGAGGAGCAGGCGGGAGAGGCCTTCACGGCGGCCGCCGCCGAGGCGGTGCAGACATCCGTGATGGCGTTCCGGCTGATGATGGCCATCGCTGATGCGGTGCGTCGCCAGCAGCAGAAGGCGGCGGGCAAGGAGGAGGAGCTGCCGCCGGCGGAGAAGGCGTCGTCCGAGGCCGCCGAGAAGGTGAAGAAGTTCCTGTCGCCGGACATCGGTACGGCGCTGCTGAACGGTGCGGACTGGCCGCAGCTCGCCCAGCAGCTGATGGCGCTGAGCACCGCCGGGGTGGACCTGGAGGCGTTGCTGCCGCGCGTCGCGGAGATCACGGTGACCGTACGGGACGCGGTTGCCGCGAACGCCGCCCAGGTAGCACGCGAGGGCACCGAGAAGTGGGAGAACCTGCTGCGCGAGACGCTGCCTACGGGCCCGGTGCGGGAGGCGATCTTGTCGTCTCCGGCCTGGCCCGGCATGGCGGCGACCATGGCGAAGCTGGATGAGAAGGGTGTCGACGTACGCGGAGTGCTCAGCGCCGCCCACGAGGAAGGGCTCGGCGTCGACCGGGCGGTGGCAAAGGTCCTTGGTACGCCGGAGGCGCCGACGACGAGCCGGGATGCGCTGCTCTCGTACGGTCCGCTGACGGCCGGGCTGGACGTCCCGAAGAACCTCAACCTGGAGAACCGGGGGAAGGCCCTGGTGCAGCTCGGCATCCGGGACGCGAACGTACGCAACGTGCGGCTGGTGCGTGAGGCGATGCCGGGGCGGGAGCGGGAGGCCGACCTCCTGGTGAGCGCCAGGCAGTGGCCGCTGGTGTCCCTGCGGATGGCGGAGATGGAGAAGAGAGGCGAGCCGGTGAAGGACCACCTCGCCCGCCTGATGAAGGACACCTCGTGGGAGACGGGCGCGGGAGCTGTGGGAACCCGTTTGGTGAAGGCCACCGCCGACGCCCTGACCCGTCCGTTGGGAGAGGGCCCGGAGGCGTCACGGGTGAAGATCAGCACATCGGCGGCCAGATCGTCGTCGCCGAGCGTGGGACCTACTAAGGCGCCCACGGCCAAGGGCGCCGCACCGGCGTCGTCGGGGGGCGCCGCGCACCGTGAGACCGGTCCGGCGCCGGCACGAGGCAAGACCCGGTAGCACCGGTTGTGGGCGCCCGTCACAGCGGTCAACTGCTGTGACGGGCTCGCGCGATACTGCGGGCATGACGACGAAGAAGACGCCGATCCTGAGTACCGTCCTGTTAGCGCTGCTGTCTCTGGCGCTCCTTGGCATATTCGTGTTGCTGCTCTGGAGGGGCCCGTGGTGGTTCGACGGAGCCCACCTGCGGACGAAGGATCTGGAGCCTGCCGACGGGGTGGTCATCACGGGCTTCCGGACCGTCCTCGTAGCCGTGGGCGTCGCGGTCACCGCCGCCGTCGGCTTGGTCTACACGCACCGCAGCCACAGGACCGCGCTGGAGCTGCTGGAGCACACCCGTACAAAGGACCGCGAGCAGGCGGACCTGACCCGCGAGGGCCAGATCACCGACCGGTACGTCGAAGCGATCAAGCTTCTGGCGGCGAGCGGACCGGACGGGCTGACAGAGCGCCTCGGTGGCATTTACGCCCTTGAGCGCATCATGAACGACTCGGCGAAGGACCATCCGACGGTGGTCCAGGTCCTCGCCTCCTTCGTACGGCAGCACGTGTCCATCCCGGATAGATGGGAGGCGCGGGATCCCGAAGGAGTGCTGCCGGACGTTACGGACGATGTCCAGGCGGCGGTCACCGCCCTGGGGCGTCGGCCTCCCCGTGAAGAGAAAGACCCGATCAACCTCAACTACACGTCTCTGCGCGCATGCGATCTGTCGAATGGACGGTTTGAACGGGCCCTCTTTCAGAGGGTCGATTTCACCGCTGCAAGCCTGATGGGGGCGGACCTGCGTAGGGCTGATCTTGCTGGCGCGAAGCTCGCCCATGCGTACTTCATGGACACTGATCTTCGAGGTGCACGGCTGGTGGGTTACGAGGACGCCGAGGTAAGGGTGACTGAATTGATGTGGACCATCGTGGACATGAGCACCAAAATGCCCGAAGGGCTCGCGACGGACCCGGCCGTGCAGCGAATGATGCACCCAAGTGGGGCGTCGGAGGAGGGCTAGGGGCGGGTGGCGCCAAGGTAGTCGCGTTCCGGCATGGCAGAGGCCAGGGGGACGAGCTCGACCGTCTTGCCGGTGCGGGGTGCGTGGAGGACTCGGCCTTCTCCTGCGTACAGGCCGACGTGATAGATGAAGCCGCTGCTGTTGGACCAGAAGAGCAGGTCGCCCGGTTTGAGGTCGCTGCGGGAGACGGGGCGGTCGGAGGTGGCGCCGTACTGGGCGGCGGCGGTACGGGGGAGCTTGACGGAGGGCCAGTAGGCGTACTGGGTGAGCGAGGAGCAGTCGAAGCCGGTGGTGGTGGAGGCGGCGCAGCGTCCGTTCTGGTAGCCGTTGAGACCGTCGCAGAATCCGGTGGAGGGTCCGGAGGGGCTGCCGCCGCCGTAGGCGTACGGGGTGCCGAGGCGGGTGGAGGCCTTGCGCAGGGCGTCGGGGCCGGTCCCGGTGCCGGTGAAGGCGACGGGGACCAGGGCCGGGCCCTGGAAGCGGGTCATGGTGGAGAGGATCAGACGTACGTAGTTGTACGTCTCGCCGTTCGCGAAGCTCTCCGGGGGGACGCCGCGGTACTGCTGGACGCGGCCCCATCCGGCGTTGTAGCCGGCGAGCGCGAGCGCGCGGGGACCGCCGGGGTAGCCGGAGGTGGCGGCCTGGCGGAGCAGGGAACACATCATGCGGCCCTGCGCCATGACGGCGTCGCCGATGTCCCACGGGGAGTTGCGGCCGTTGCCGTCGGCGTCGCGGCCCCAGGTCGCCCAGGTGCCGGGCATGAACTGTGCGGGTCCTTGCGCGCCGACGCTGCTGGTGGCCTCGGCGATCGAGGTCTTGAACTTGGACTCCTGGTAGAGCTGCGCGGGCGAGCAGGGCCGGAGTCATCGCGGGTTCTTTGCAGTCGGCATCCGCCTTCAGAATCCACTCGCGGAACTCTGCGGGGACACCCTGCAATCCGCTGCCGCCGTTGGTCGCGTCCATGGTCGAGGATTCGTCGTCGATGACGAGGACCGCGATGCCGATGACGATCAGCAGGATGAGGCCTATGGCGCCTGCGACGGCTCCGATGATCACCTTCACGTGCTATCCCCCCGTGTTTTTCTGTTCTGCCCCGCGCCGGTTGTGTGACTTTCTGGCGTA
Organism: Streptomyces sp. SID8374; assembly: GCF_009865135.1. Taxonomy (NCBI): domain Bacteria; kingdom Bacillati; phylum Actinomycetota; class Actinomycetes; order Kitasatosporales; family Streptomycetaceae; genus Streptomyces; species Streptomyces sp. SID8374. Next base: position 79,546 of record NZ_WWGH01000004.1, read on the forward strand.
CTAGATCACGGTCTGGTCAGGGTGTGCGCCCCTATTGCGTACCGGCCCGGGCCGTAGCTCGGGACGGGGTTTGACGTAGAGTCGGCTTTCCGGTCCTCGCGGGGAGCGGCTTCGCTCGGCGAAACGCCGAACCGGCGGCTCTGTGCAGTGGTTCGCGGGACCGTTGGCGACTCGGGGGTGTGGCTGATGAGGACAGATGCTGACGCGGTGGAGAGCGCCGCCCGCACTGGTGGAGATCCGGCCAATGTCTTGAAATGCCTCCTGCTTCGCTGGTGCGCCCCGCCGATTTCCGTATTGCTGTAGGGCTGCATCTGCGGCCTGACCTCCCGTCAC